>DVED01000167.1 GCA_015295945.1 Oscillatoriales cyanobacterium M59_W2019_021
ATCAATATGGAGTGCTAGCCCACTGTGGTGGCCTCCCCTGGCTTATACCCAAAGTCCTCATAATTTAGCAATTTTACATCTCGGGCAATTGTCGGGACCGAATGCAGTCACAGCCGCGATCGTTGCTGTTAACGGATTGTTTGCCGAAGGGGGGATAGCCTGGTTTCAAAATCGTCAAGATCGATCGACTTTTCAACGAACTTTCATCAGTGCGATCGCCCTATTTCTAAGCTTGCACTCTCTCGGCTGGATTCTCTACAATCGCCCATTAGAAAACTCAGAAAGTACGGCTTTCAAAGTTGGCATTATTCAAGGCAATATCCCCAACGAAATTAAGCTCTATCCCGGCGGAATCGAACGAGCCTTAGAAGGATACGTTCGAGGCTACGATCGGTTATCTGAGGCGGGAGTTGAAGCAATTTTAACGCCAGAAACCGCGCTACCCGTACTGTGGACGCCCGAAAATCTCCTGGATGAAACCACCGCTGTCGGACATTTTTATCGATCGATTTTAGAACGGAATATTCCCGTTTTGGTGGGAACCTTTGGTTGGGAAAAGGGAAACTTCACCAATAGTTTAGTAGCCGTAAACGGGCAAGGGAAAACGGTTAGTCGCTACGATAAAGTCAAACTCGTTCCCTTGGGCGAATACATTCCCTTTGAAAGCTTTTTAGGCAAATTTATCGATCGCCTTTCGCCCTTAGACGCCCATTTAATTCCCGGCAAACCGGGTCAAATTTTCGACACCCCCTTCGGACGGGCGATCGTCGGCATTTGTTACGAATCGGCATTTTCCGAGCATTTCCGCCGCCAAGCTGCCGCCGGAGGGGAATTCCTCCTCAGTGCCTCCAATAACGCCCACTACGCCGAATCCATGCCCGCTCAACATCACGCCCAAGACGTCATGCGGGCGATCGAAACCGATCGCTGGGCAATTCGGGCAACCAATACCGGCTATTCGGCGATCGTCGATCCGCATGGTAGAACCCTGTGGAAATCGGGGATTAAGACTTACGAAACCCACGCAGATACAGTGTATCGCCGCCAAACTCGAACGCTTTACGTTCGTGGGGGCGATTGGTTGACACCATTGTTGCTGGGTTTGGGAATTGCGTGGGCGATCGGGCGTTTCTGCTGGTGATGGCGATCTCCCTTTTTTCCGGGTTGGCTTCGGCTTCAATCCCCCAGCAAGCGTACCGTTTCGCCGAATGGAAACTGCTCCCCAGGCAGTCCCCCAGGCGTCACCACCCACAGTACCGGAAGTTCCGGCGGTTCTGGAGGAAACGTGCCGTACCCGTCGGTGAGGTAGACGCAAACCCCTGAGGAGTAACCGTCCCAAGTCTCGCCAACGGCATCGAAAAAGGGGACGAAGGACGTACCGCCGCCACCGACAGGTGGGGGAATTTTGCCGTTGGGTTCGATCGCGTAGGGACCGTAAGCCGTCGCATCGACGTAGTACAATTCGCCTTGGATGTGAGGGTAGGCGTTGAGGATACCGTTGACTTCGCCGAGAAAGTCGCGCATTCGATCGTTACCGATCGATCCGCTGGTATCGACAGCAACAAACACGCGCACTGACTCCCCGTCTAGGGTATCGAGATACAGTCCCCGACCGATAAAACGGCGATCGAACCCCGTAAAATCCGTTGGCGTGCGGACGAGATATCGCCACAAGTAAGACCGCCAATCCAGTTGCGGTTCGGTAATTTCCCCCAGTTGCCGCAACAATCCGGCGGGAAGGGTTCCTTGAGAATGGGTCGAGCGATCGATGGCGATCGCTTTTTGGATGGCGGCTTTCCAGTGTGCTTCGAGTTCGGCTTTCCGGGAAAGCGGCTCCGAATTGAGGTTATCTAAATTTGCTTCAGATCGCGAGGCAAACACGTTTTGTTCTACATTAATTGTACCATCGACTTCGATCTTTTGACCATCTTTTGATGGTAAAACTTTTAGATCGCCCGCCTCGCTAGACCACGTTCGATCGGTTTCATTTCTTAGCGGAGAACTGTCTAATAAATCTAGTGAGCAGTTGTAATTTGATGGCTGTTTCTGTAACAACAACTCGTATA
The DNA here is from genome assembly GCA_015295945.1 of Oscillatoriales cyanobacterium M59_W2019_021. Lineage (GTDB taxonomy): Bacteria > Cyanobacteriota > Cyanobacteriia > Cyanobacteriales > Geitlerinemataceae > DVED01. The sequence goes on from DVED01000167.1 coordinate 2,067, forward strand.
TTTCTTCGACGCTTAAATCTTCCCATTGGGGAGATCGAACTCCACCCTCTGGCAGTTGAAAATCAGGTTGACTGGCGATGATGCTATTGACGACGATATCCGCCGCCACATTCCACCAATGGCGATCGCGCGTTCCCCGGCGCAGAACGTGAAGTAATGCCGCGTGGAGAACTTCGTGCAACAGCAAACCATCCACTTGAGGCGGGGGCAGCGAGGTTAAAAACTGGGGATTGTAGAAAATATCGCGTCCGTCGGTGGCAGCAGTCGGCACTGTCGAAGTGGGAACGAAGCGAGCAAACAAAGCCAGCGTCGCAAAAAATGGAGACTTCATCCGCAATCGTAAAATCGCAGCGCTAATAATTTTATTATCGGTCATCTTTCAGGTTCAAAATTCGGATTTTTGACTAATGACTAATAAGCAACAACTAATTCCTGAAACTCTTTGAGAAACTTTTGTAATTTTTCATCTTTTTGTACCAGGATAGCCAGTTCGCCCAATTTTCCTTTCGATCGCAACGATCGAAACAAATCCACCGCAAATAATTGCACCCACTCTGGGGTCGCCTTGTCGCTCAACCAAGCAAACGCCTGGTAGCCCTGCTGGGCGTTGGCTGCCCGCGTGGCTAAGCCGATGGTAGTGGCATAGCGGATCGAAGGTTCCGTGGGAAACGGAAGATTTTCGGCAACCCCTCGAAAAATGCGATCGAGGTCGGGCAAATCCGCGTACAGTTGGCAGTACGCCGCAAACTCCGCCGCCGCCCCCTCTCCCACTGCCGGGGCAACGTCCAACCCCGCACCGTGCAGCCGGGATGCCATTTCCCACGAACGAGGTGAGGGCCAAGCCGGTTGCTGGGGATCGAGTTTGTGCAGCAGGGAGGTCCGAAATGAGAGAAAGGCGATAACTTGTTCGTGTAAGTTGGCGGCAAGGGCGTAGGCTTTGAAACTCTCGAAATCCGGTTCCACGGACAAATGCAGGAAACGATTTGCCAGCGGTGCGGGCATCTCGAACACCGAGGCGCGATCCTCCTTGCGATTGCCCGCCGCCCACACGAACCAGCCTTCCGGGACTTCGTAGTTCCCCACCCGACGGTCTAAAATCAACTGTTGCGCCATCCCCTGCATCACCGGCGGCGCCATGTTCAACTCGTCGAGAAATAAGATTCCGTTGCCTTGATGCGGCAGAAATTCTGGTGGATACCACTTAGAAATGCCATCTTCGGCAACGGGTAAGCCGCGCAAATCCGTCGGAGCCAGTTGCGACAGGCGCACGTCTACAAAGTCGAATTGGTGTTGGCGGGCAACTTGGGCGACGATGCTGGATTTACCGATTCCTGGTGCGCCCCAAATCATCGTGCTGATGGGAAGTTGGGATTCGATCAGGCGCTCGAGATAAGCTTGGAGTTGGGCTGGGGTCATGGTTGGAGGTAGGAATGGGGTACTATGTCAATTTTTTCCGTCGATTTTTTAGTGTTGTTCTCGCTGCCGCACGCACGTCGTGCCAGCAGTGTTGAGCCAAGACTAAGAGAGCCGACTCAGGTGTTTGTGGATTTTCCGCCACTTTCTGACGCACCCAATCATCGTGATGTTGAGCCAGGAGTAGGAGAGCCGCCTCAGGTGTTTTTCGATTTCTAGCCACTGCCAAAAGCACCCAATCCTCGTTATCTTCAGCTAGGAGTAGGAGAGCCGCCTCAGGTGTTTGTGGATTTCCCGCCACTTCCTGACGCACACCCTTAGAGTTATCTCCAGCTAGCTGTAGCAGGCCAGCCTCAGGCGTTTTTGGATTTTTAGCCACTGCTATCCTCACTAGCACATCGTTATCTTCAGCCAGGAGTAGCAGTGCAGCCTCCGGTGCTTGTAGATTTCCCGCCACTTTCTGACGCACACCCTCAGAGTTATCTTCAGCTAGCTGTAGCAGTGCAGCCTCAGGCGTTTTTGGATTTTTAGCCACTGCCCGACGCACATCCTCACAACGCACACCGCTATTGGTATCTCCAGCCAGGAGTCGGAGAGTTACCATAGGTGCTTGTGGATTTTCCGCCACTCTCAAACGCACGGTGTAAGATTTATCTCCAGCTAGCTTTAGGAGGGCAGTTTCAGGTGTTTGTGGATTTCTAGCCACTGCCTGACGCACCTCTTCATTGTTATCTTCAGCCAGGAGTCGGAGGGTTGCCACAGGTGTTTGTGGATTTCTAGCCACTGCCGCACGCACACGCCAATACTCATCTTCAGCCAGGAGTAGGAGGGTTGCCACAGGCGTTTGCGGATTTCCCGCCACTTCCCCACGAACGTCGGTCGAGACTTGTTTCAACCATCCAATCGGAGCATTTTCGCATTGCAGTAAACTCACGGCGGTATCAGTGGGTAGAGTTCGGATAAAATCCGGCTTTTCGAGTTGCAGCAGAGGGAAGATTGGATTTTCGAGGAAGGTCTTGGGGAATTCAGCCGCCAATTTTAGTAAGATTTCGATCGGGGTATTGGGGTTGGCGGTGACGTTCTGACGCACGGGACGAGCTCCATGTTGACTGAGTTCTTGCAATAATTCCGGTGGTGCGCTGGGATTTTGGGCAACGAGTCCTGCCAGTTCCAGATTGGCACTCGCCAGTGCTTCGAGGTGTTGGGGACTGGTGTTTTCGCTGCTGGCTTGGGCTTTGAGTCTGGCAAAGTTAAAAATTTCTTGGGCTTTGAGTCTGGCGAAGTTAAAAATTTCCATATTGCAACTATCTGTTAGTGATTCTAATCGTCATCCGTCTCAGTTTTACGCAATCTCCTACTCCGATCGACCCGTCTATCTATATTTCGGCGACGATCGCTCTTTTTTTCGGAACTCGCTCCATCTCTCAACGTTATACCCATCCCTACATCACTTTTGAGGGCAAAAATATTTGTACGAATCCTTTGGGTGTAACTCCTTTAACTTGCTTTCGGGCTTGGGGGTCAGGGCGTAGCTGTCTACGAAATCGATCTGGCTTTGCACGGATTCTCAACCAAAAAATGAACGCGGCGCAATTTTCGACCAAAACTCAGCAATTCGATCCGAGATCTCCTCCGAGACTTGTCCGATAGTGGGTATTGTAAGCCAAACACGAATTTTGCCATTCTATCGGAGAAGACACCATGAACTACTACACCCTGGGCAATAGGGGATTGAAAGTCAGCCGCTTGGCACTGGGGACGATGACTTTTGGCGACGATTGGGGTTGGGGTGCAGATGAAGCCAATTCCCGCCAATTGTTCGATACTTATTTAGAATCAATCTTTGGTTAAAAACGGAAACTCGTAAACTCGATCGACTTCAAAATCTAGATGGGTCATCCCATTCTCCCAAATCAGCCGGAAAATTTTGATATCTGCACGAGCGCACCAATGCTCATCGACCAACAAAATTGGCACGTCGATCGGAATAATTCTGTAGCCCTCTTTTCTAGCGGAATGTCGTTGACCCACTTCAAGTTGCTGGGGATAGCCCTGAGATGGCTTTAGTTTTAGAATACTGTTGATTTCACACGGCATTCCCATAATCTAACTTCCAGGTGATTCAATGTGAGGCTAACTTTAGCCCATTGGGGTACTAGCGATCTACAACCGATATATTTCGGAAATCCCCTTTCCTCAGAATAATTTCAATTGCGTTTAAGATCGCTTCGGGTCGATCGATCCAGACAAAATGACTGCTCTGTTCTGCCTGAAGTCGAACGCAATCCGCAGATAAATTGAGAAGTTCGGCGTGCATCTTGTCCCGTAACAGCTCAACTGCCCGAATTGGTAAGCCGAGCGTCCACAGTGACGGTCTAAAAAAAGAACTTGCTGTAATGAGAACGATCGGTAGCGTGCCGAAATCATTGGCAGCCTGAAGCTGGCGACTACTGGTATCCAAGTCGAGCATTTCTCGGAACATTGTCACCCAGTGTTTGGGGCGGCAAAACGATCGTTTGACTAAGTTGAGAGTAGTAGGGTCAATCCGCCGTAGTTCTGGCTTAATCAGCTCGAACGCACCCAAATTTCTGAGTAATCTGAGGATGCCGAGAGCAGCACCAAGGGTTGACATTAAAAAGCCAGACATAAAGAAAAATTTTAAGACTTTCACTGGCAGTGGCATATTGAGCATACCAACCTCGTGAAGTCCGTCAGTCAGAATCATACCCATCACTTTTTCCGGATAGCGGTGAGTATAGAGCCGCACATTGTAGCTACCAAAAGAATCTCCGATTAAGAGATAGGGCGGTTCTATTTTCGCTCGCTCGAGCAGAGAATCAAGTTCTGAGACGATTTGTTCGCTCGTTCGTGGATTTGAACTGCTTTCACTCCATCCGTATCCAGCGCGGTCGTAAATACAAACTCGCGTTATTTTAGAAATCTTTTGAATAAGTAAATAACCTTCAATTCCCCCCAAACTATGATCCAAAACCACAGTTGGACTCCCTTGTCCCATCGCGTAGAGATGTAACGTACTCCCCCCCATGTCAATGAGTTGACCGGGAGGAAATTGTCGATCTTCATTCCAGCTAGCTATTAATTGGTAAGCTGTTGTGGCAGCAAGTAGATAAGGTTGGAGGGGAATCATATCGTCCGGTTTGGCGATTAGAGGCGTAGAGAATCGCCTCCTTAAACACTCAAAAAAGGGGCTAACCGCTCGGCTAAATCCCAATTTTCGTACTAAATGCTTTGAGAATCAAACTTATCGGAGCGGGAATCATTTCCCCGCGAAAATCGAGAAGTTGCACCAAAACGAGATAGGCGATCGCCAAAATGACAGAAATAGCACCCGTGACGATCGCGACGAATTTAGAACGATCCATTGAACTACCCCTTTAATAATAAATTTTGAGTTACTGTAACGCAATTTCATTCCTTCACCCGCAGGTACAAACTGCGAGCAATCTCTAATAAATTCACCAATTGCTGCCATTCCGGCGCGTCGGGGCGATCGCTATTCGCCCACTGAATCTTCACGCTTTTTTGCA
>DVED01000086.1 GCA_015295945.1 Oscillatoriales cyanobacterium M59_W2019_021
ACTCTAAACGGACATCGAGGGACTGTCAGACTACTTCGGTAGCAAGACCCGGTGAAGTGTCAAGAATCACCGCGCCTTTAGGACGGTGAGTATGTCAACTCTGCCTTCTACCTTTCCTTTTCCTCGGAACCGAGCTTCGGTGCTAGCATACTTTCTAGATACGATCGTCGGGGCGCCATCCTGCCTCGATCGCCACCCCAAAAGATAAATTGACTATGAGTTCCGACAACTTCGTTCAAACCTTGCAAACCGGATTCCGCATTACAGTGGGCGCGACGGCATCGCTAATCGAAAGCTTACAAGACGATCGCAAGCGGGAAGAAAACCTAGAAACTTTAAAATTAGACTGGATGCAAATTGCCGATAAATGGGCGGCAAAAGGCGAACAAACCGAACAGGAAGCCCGTAACTTCGTCGATGCCGTCATGAGTCAAGGACAATCAACCACTAGTAGACCCCCGACGGACTCGGCGAGTTCTGCCGTAGAGGAAAATCCCGCCTCGGCTGCCGATGTTGCCGTCCACTCAGAACTTCAAGAACTCACCGAGCAGATTGCCCAGCTTCGCAAAGAGCTAGAGCAACTGCGAGAACGAGAAGACTCCTAGATTTCCCCGCACCGTTGTCCTTTACCCGTTCTGCAAAGAGAAGGGAAGGGACAACGCGAGCCAAGTCTCAAGTCTCGAGGGGAAACTTAGTCATTTTCCCAAGCTTCTTGTCCCATTAAATCGCCGATGCGATCGCGCAGGAGAAAGCTGTGTTGTTCCAGCGTGTTTTCCACCAAAGACCACTCTCGTGCGGGAATGTGCTGACAGAGGGTATAGATCGGTTGCTGGCGGCTGACAACGCCGCGTTGCACGAGATGATGCGCTTCATCTTTGATGGCATCGATGGTGTACCCGACGGTAGAAGTGGACAGAGCCATAATAATTACCCCGAAAGCATTGACAATTGACAAAAAGCTACAAGACCCTTTCCTGGGGCGAATCTAAAGTGTTGCTTCGGATTCGTTACAGGAAGCGACGCCTGTTCGGAAACACTTCCGCCTAGTCCGGTGAAGAAACCCCACCTGACTGGAGGGCCGCTTGTAGCAATATATACCGAACAGTTCTTATTTTCACGCTAACCTATCATTGCGGATATTAACAACCTATTAAGGATTGCTAAACACTTCTTTTTTTCTTCTTGCCGATTTGCTATAGTAAAGGTTTTTTGAAAATTACTCGAATTGACCGCGATCGCGATGCGACGACACCGGAGTTTCTCCCAGCAAGACCGATAAAACCCGCTCCTGTGCTTGAGGCATCTGCCCGTAAGAAAACGCATAAGGTAGGTTTGGCGGGAGTTTGGGTAGAATATCTTCGAGTAGATACGGACTGCCGTAGACGGCAACGCCTTGCAATTCTCCCGTTTCCAGCAAGGCTTGCAGGCAAGCTCTCGCTAGGTTTCCCAAGATCGCACTGGTTCCAAAGGGGTTGCCGCGCACGAAAACCTGTAACAACGTCGGACAGAACTTTACCGTTCTCAATATTGCTTCGACACAAAAATTATCTGTGTTAAGGTTTGCTGATATGGTAGGGCGGGCAACGAGTTGGAATTGATAGCCCCATTGGCGGGGCAGGTCGATCGCTGGAGCTTGCCGATCGAGGTAAGCACACTGGAAGGGATCGTCGATCGCGATTAAATTGCGGCGTTCTGCTGCCTCTGTGGAGCGCGGTAAGGGCAGCGAACCCCCAAAGCGAAGGGAAGCGTCTAGAATGCCCGCTACGCAGTCTCCGGCGGCAGGAGTGGCTAATTGGGCAAACGCCGCTTGCGGGTCGAGATCCTTCGGCTTTCCGGTGGGGAATACCTTCGATTTGGCTTTCCAAATCCGCTCGACCGATTGCAAGATGCGATCGCGACTGAGACGACCGGACGCCACCGCCGCACAAACCGCCCGAATCCCCACTTCCAAATCGGCAGGCATCAAGACGATATCTGCCCCCGCCTCGACGGCTAAAACCGTTGCCTCGCCGGGATCGTAGCCCTTGGCGTTCGCGTCAGCGACTCCCTTTGGGAGTATCGCCCCCATCACCATCGCATCGGTGACGATTAACCCCTCGAACCCCAAATTTTGCCGCAACTGCCCCGTTAAAATCGGCGGCGAGAGGGTGGCCGGTTTTGTTAAGTCCCAACAGGGAATTTGTAAGTGAGCGCTCATCACGCTGTCTACCCCCGCCGCGATCGCCGCTTGAAAAGGCGGTAGCTCGATTTCTGCCAACCGTTGGGGGGAATGTGGCAGCGTCGGTAACTCGTGGTGGGAATCGAGGTTAGTGTCGCCGTGACCGGGAAAATGCTTGGCGCAATTGAGAACCGGGTAGCGCTGCGTTCCCCGGATAAATGCCGTTGCCAGCGCCGAAACCACTGCCGGATCGTCCCCGAAAGAACGGACGTTAATCACTGGATTGTCGGGATTGTTGTTCACATCCACCACGGGGGCGAGAATCCAGTTCAGACCGATCGCCACCGCCTCCTTTGCCGTAAATTCGCCCATTTGCTCGGCATAGCCCAGCGCCCGATCTCGATCGGTTTGCCAAATTGCCCCAATCGCCATGGGTGGGGGAAACCAAGTCGCCCCCGCAAACCGCTGCCCCACCCCTTCCTCGATATCGGCGGAAATGAGTAAGGGAATCTCCGCCCAGGATTGGAGTTGTCGCGATCGCACCATCAGTTCCGTAGCGCTGCCATCGACCAAAATAACGCCACCCACGCCGAGATCTTCGATCCAGTATTGGAGGGTGGCAGCGGGGGGTTCCCAATCCGGAAAGCGAATTTGCCGATCGAACAGAAACCCCGACGCGCGAACGACGAACATCTGCGCCACCAATCGTTCTAGGGGCAACTCATCGGGATGGGGAAGCCAGGAAAACGCGGCAGAACCCAAGATCGTTACTCCTCGTACTCGTCAACCTCCACGGCAGCTTGACGGGCCAGTGCCGCTTCTCGTTCTTCGCTGAGGCGGTTGAGCAAACCCAGCATGCGATCGCCCCGTTCGAGCGATCGATCTTCGACGAAGATCACTTCTGGAGTTCGGCGCAAGCGCAGGTTTTGACCGAGGTGCGATCGCACGTAACCCGCCGCCGACTCCAATCCTGCCATCGTTTCGGCTTTGGCTTCCTCTGTTCCGTAAATGCTCACGAAAATTTTGGCGTGTTGCAGATCGCCAGAGACCTCAACATCGGTAATGCTGACAATTCCCGCTCCGACGCGATCGTCTTTGATCCTGTAGAGCAGCAATTGACTGACTTCGCGCTTGATCGACGATGCCACCCGCTCCACACGACGATGATTAGCCATAATGCCCCCCTGCCCAAATCGGGCTGAGACTTTGCGTCTACCAGTCTACCGGAGTTAGCCCCAACATGGCTTGCAAGGTAAAGATTAGAAACATCGCGGCGGAGACAGCTAATCCAATTAGCGCCACCAGCGTCACGGGTTTCTGCGTCAGGGGTTGAAAGGGTTTCACCATGCTGTACAGCACCCCCAACGAAATACTAATCAGGTAGCGGGGATACCGAGCCAAATTTTCTAAAAGATCTTTCATAACTCTAAAGACGGTCACTTTTATCGTTTTGTTATTGTATCGGGGTTTGGGGTTGGTAATAAGCTAACCCGCTCCTCTATCAACTCGGACTGACGTTATAGCGCGACGTAAATAACCTCAGTACGAGATAAGACAGCTTCCGGTGAAGGTGAGCAGGGGAAGCCCGGGAAGCTGGGGAGGCAGGGGAGCAAGGGAGGCAGGGGAGCAAGGGAGGCAGGGGAGGCAGGGGAGGCAGGGAAGCAACTAGCAACTAGCGACTAGCAACTAGCAATGACAAACCCCAAACCCCAAACCCCAACAAGGGATACAGGGTTTTGCTTAACCCGTACTGAGGTTAAATACATAAGCCATTTCCACCGCCATTTTAAGCGTGTGACGGGGATGACACCCAGACAATTCGCGCGATCGTAGCCAGCGATCGCGTTGCTGCTACGCGGGATTAAAAAGTCAAAATGCTTATCCAGTAAGCCGTTAGCGGATTTGAAAGGGTTAAGACTCGGCGATTGGAAACCGCCCGAGATGCTCTATTGCACGAGTTCCGTCCGCGCTTGTTTGGCGATCGGGTTGGTAATGGGGGTTAGCTCTGCCGGAGAACCGGAAACCGCGCCCCATCGCTTGACCAAATCGTTTAAGAGAGCATCTTGGGCGGCGCGAAAGCCTTCCATGTTGTTTCCCCCATTAAAAATCGCCAGCCAAACCGTGCCGCGAATTTGGGTGGGTAAGGCTCCGGCGATCGTACTGACGTTGTTCAAACTCCCCGATTTAACCACGGCAAATGCCGGGAGCGATCGACTGTCTAAAATCCCTTCATCTGTCCCCACCACAGCCACCATATCCGCCACACTGAGATTATAGGCTTGAAAGTTATTTTGCAGGGCGAGAAACAGGGCAACAGCCGCGCGAGGGGACATCCGATTTTCTTCCGCGTAGCCCGAACCGTTAACCAGTTGAATTTCCTCGGGGGGAATACCCGTCGTTTCCGCAGCCGTTTGCGCTACCACCTTTGCCCCGCCGACGGCTTGAGCGAGGGCTTCGGCAACCATGTTGTTGCTGTAGCGGTTCATCAGCTTGACCTGTTCCACCAAGGGCGGTGAATAGTGGCGGATCAGGGGCTTAACCCCTTCCGGAATTTGAGATTCAACGCGCACCGTTCCTTCGATCGCCACTTGGGGGCGCGGGGTTCCCGGCGGCAGTTTCTGGTACTGTTGCAGGACTTCAGCCGTCCACAAGCGTTCGTCCAACCCTTCAAACAAATACTCCCCCGGAGAGAGGGGGCAGGGATCGAAGGAATTGGGGCAGAAATTCATGTAAAACTTATCGTTAACGATCAAGTCTCCAGTGACCCGCTGGATGCCCAGTTGGTTGAGGAGATTGCCGAAGGCGATCGCCTCTTCCCAGCGAATAAAGGGATCGCCCTCGCTGTTGACGACTAAATCTCCTTCCAACACGCCATCGGCGATTTTGCCAACTATGCCCACTTCCGTGATGAATTGGTGTTCGGGTCTTAAAATCGTCAGAGCGGCTAAAGCCGTTGCCACTTTGGTGACGGAGGCGGCGGAGATCGGTTTTGTCCCTTGGTAATTGGCAAGCAGCGCGTCTTCCGTTTGCATCCACACCCCGTGATTTTCCGCCGGGAAGCCTTGGGAGGCGAGACCGTTGAGGAACTGTTCGATTTGCTTTTGGACTTGGGGATCGGGGCTGTCTGGAGGGACGGTGAGGGGACGATCGGGTTTGGGCGGGGCAGCCACCGGAGTCGCGCGATCGATAAATTGTTTGGAGTGAACGGGCGGTAACTTCAGACTCGATGAATTCTCGGGATCTTCGGGGACTTCGGTATCGATCGGGGTACAGCCCACCAGCAGGGCGATCGCCAGGGCAAGGGAAAACTGGAAACGGTTCATAGATGCTTTTAGGGATTGCTGCCTTCAGTCTCCGGATCTGGGGTTTCCGTTTCGGCTTCGGTTTCGAGATCGGGACTGGTTTGAGTTAACGCCCGTGCCTTATAAAAAGTTTCCAGGCTGTGGCGATCGCCCACGAAACGCCAGTGCCAGGGTTCGTAAGAGACGCCTTGGGGGTTGTCTTTGGGAAACGACAACTCAAAACTATAGTACGGCGCGTTGGCTTCGAGCCACTTAAAGGCTTCGGTTTTCTCGAAATCGGGACTGAGATCCGCTGACGGAGCGTTGCGATCGCCGATATCGACAGCATAGCCCGTATGGTGTTCGCTATAACCGGGAGGAGCACTGACTTCGGCACGCTGTCTCGCTTCCTGACCCCGTTGCGCTTTCACGTCGAAAAATAGCGAATTCTGCTCTTCTAGGGTGCGAAATCCGGAAATGGGTATCAAACTAACACCATCAGCTTGCGCGGCTGCTTCCATCGCCGCAAACTGTTCGGCAGCCGCTTGGCGCAGTTGGATGCTGCCATCGGGAACGATGGGTTGGAGTTCTTCGGGTGGGGCGGCATCGTAGGGTAAATGACCTAATAAGTTCTCGGTTGGCGTCTCGCTAGGTGTAGAGGAAGAATCCGCACTCGATGGCGTTGCCGCAGACGGCTCCGCTTGACGCGCCATCAATTGCTGCTGGGAGTGCCACACGAACCACAAACTGGTTGCCAGTGCGGCGATGCCCAATCCCAAGCCCCCGACGAGTAACCGCATCAACCATTTGCCCGATGTCGAAGGCGAGATCGTCGGTTCGATGGGGACATCCCGGATGGCTTCGGGAATATCGTCAACCGCGCGTCCGGAGACGGGTGTTGACTTGTTTGACGAACTTATCTTATTCAAAACCTTCCTCCTGACAAAGCGTCCCACTTCGCGATCGAACCCACGAAACAAATTGTAAACCAAGGCGTCCTGGGTTGTTCGATCGGGGGATGATCCGGCTTGAGAAAAGAATGCTCCTGGCTTTCGACCGATCGATCGCCCCACTCGACGAAAATTCAGGTCTTGTGGCTTTTCGGCGCTCGCTTCCGAGATCGGCAAGTGGTTGCGCTGACTTGGACGAATCAGACACTTTGAGGAAACGGCGAACGCGATCTTTCTCGGGATAGATGCTCGCTCGACTGCGATCTTTTATATCTAGAAGAGGACGTCGGCATCGACCGAGGAGCCACCTGGTGGATTCGCTCGTCCGCTCGATCGTACGAATTGCCTTCAAACCGCCTTCAAAAAAAAATGGTAGATGACTTTATCTAATCCCGATCTTTTCAACCTAGAACGACAGATTGCTCGAACCATTCAAGATTTTTACGATCGCTTGTTGGGCGTATCCCAAAGTCAAGTCAGTTGTCATTTGTCAAACCAAATTTTAACGATCGTCATCGAAAATTCGATTTCGATTCCGGAAAAGCTGACCCTCACAAGCCGCGAATCCAATGCGGTGTTACGCTGGCGATCGCAACTAGAAACGGCTATCCAGTCGCAGATTCGATCGGCGATCGAAGCCAAGTTAAAAGTTCCCGTTCTCGACGTGTTGATCGATACCAATCTGCAAACCCAGCGCACGGGATTGATTCTCATCCTCGAGAGCATTCCCACCGCCCTAACCAACCCCACTTAAAATTGAATGAAATCTTTACTCCAATGGAATTTGCCCGTCATGCCAAAAATACCAGTACAATCGTCTTACAAGCGACAAGAGCGTCTGCGAGAATTCAGCAAAATCCGTTCCTCGTTACCGATACCTTTTGTAGCCTCGATTCAGCTAGACTGACCGTCGCTTTAAGCCTAATTTCTTGAGAGTGATGAAATAATGAATACTTCAGAGCTAACTCGCGGTCAAGTCGAGCGTACCATTTCCCAGCGCATCCAAGCTTTATATCGAGAGCGCCTCGGACATCAACCCAGTAAAGTGACGTGCGAGCTATTTGAAGATAAGTTAACGATTGTTTTGGAAAACTCGATTACCCCTGCCGAACAACTTCTCCTCCAAGAAGGAAAAGAGGATTCTGTCGAGCAATTGCGATCGGATCTCGACGAAGTGATTCGACCCCAACTTAAAGCCGAGCTTGAAGAAATTTTAGGCATTTCTGTCCTCGATCTCCTCAGCGATGCCACGTTGGAAACGGGTCGAATGGGTTTGATTGCCGTCTTAGAAAGCGCTCCTTCTTTGCGATCGGGATCGCGAAAAAATAGGGGATAGTCGATGCTGAAACTCGCCGTCTTAAGGCAGTCGAAAGACATCGGCAAAGACGGCACTTTCACCGAGTTTTCGGTTCGCATCGGGAGAATCGTAGACGACGAGCAGGGCGTTTTCGTGACCCAAACAGGGAAATAGTGCCAACCCTTCGGCATTATCGCGATCGGGCGTAAAAGGCAGATCGAATAATAATTCCAGGCGATCGTTATCTTGGGAAAAAAGGCTATCTTCGTCGAGATCTAAAGCATTCTTCAAGCGAAACAGGCGCGTGTATCCCGCCAATGCCATCGTCGGTCCGGCGAGAATCAGTAAATCTTCGCCATACCAACACAGTTCTCGCACGCCTAAACCGTGGAGATCGACAAAATATTTTCGATAGTGACGCCCGTCTTTGCCCAGTTCTTTCAAGGTTAAAATTCCCGGTTCGGTTTCGGCAATTTCGATCTCGAGAATTATTGCCCAACCGCGCAGAACTGGACCGCGCAAACCGAGAAACAGGCGATCGCCACAAACCGCCAATCCTTCGATATCCAAACCGTTATCTTTGGAAGGCAAACCGCTGGCGATAAATGGGGCTAAATGCGGATCTTCAGCCAGGGCAGCTATGAGAATATTGCTTTCGCCTTCTGTTTGCAAACAGGCGGCAGAGAGTTGGAGATCGGGATCGTGGGGATGGGAACAGGATTTAAATGGCGTATCGCCGACGATCGGAATTCGAGCTAAGATATAACGATTGACATCAGTTTTAGTTTCTGACAGTCGTTTGATATCTTTTTCCGGTTTTTTGCCTTTCGGTTTTTTGCGCTTGGTACTGTGCGATCCCGTTAGCCAAAGATAATGATTTGCACAATCCATGCCTTCGATATCGATTTCGTCATCGCGATTGCAAAGATCGACAAAATCGGCAAGGGAAAACGCTTGATGGTTGCCGTAAATACCGGGTTCGATCGGCGATAGGCGTTCCAGAGTTAAAAATTCATCCGAACCGACCCACAAACTGCCGTCGGGGGAGAGGGCTGCTGCGGAAAGTTCGCCGCGCAAATCTTCGGAACGATCGTTAAAACTTAGGACGATACGGGTTAGTAAAAAAGCAGCAGACACGAATTATTTTCCTCATGCTGACGATCGCTTGATCGAGTTTTTTTAGTTTACCACGAAATCGAAAATGTTCCTGAAATTGAAAATATTGACGAGTTTGATTCAAACTCAAACAGTAGCATTGATAGATTTCACAACCTGGCTATTCTGACATGGACTCGAGGATGGCGATTTTACTCACCGAGGGTGGTCGTACAAAAATTGCGAATCGATCGAATTCCCTGTTTATCGGAATGCAAACTATGTTCGAGCAAGTACTTGGTCGCATCCAAAGCCTTCAACGGCGGGGCGAACAAATAGCCTTGCATTTGCTGGCATTGGAGGTCTTGCAACAACGAGAGTTGCTGGGGAGTTTCCACGCCTTCGGCAACCACGCGCAGATTGAGTCCGCTGCCTAATGCTAGAACGGCTGCGACGATTGCCGTATCTGAAGATTCTTCCCGCAAATCGTGAACGAAAGATCGATCGATTTTCAGGGTGTTGAAGGGAAACTGCTTGAGATAGCCCAAGGACGAGTAGCCCGTTCCGAAATCGTCCAGAGATAGGCAAATTCCCATGTTTTGCAAATCGCCCAAAATCGTTCGCGCCATTTCCACGTTCTGCATCAGCGTGGTTTCGGTAATTTCCAACTCTAAAAAGCGCGGATCTAGTCCGGTTTCTTTGAGAATTTGCGACACTTCCGCTACTAAGTGCGGGTGTTGGAACTGTCGTGCGGACAAATTCACGGCGATTTGCAGTTGCCCGAACCCGGAAGCGTGCCAAGCTTGATTTTGGGCGCAAGCCGTCCGCATCACCCATTCGCCGATGGGAACGATCAAACCGGTTTCCTCGGCGAGGGGAATAAATTGACTGGGAGGGACGAGTCCGAAGTGAGGGTGATACCAGCGCAATAAGGCTTCCATTCCGGTAATTTCCCCTGTTCTGACATTGATTTGAGGTTGGTAGTGCAGGGAAAACTCTTCTCGTTCTAAGGCTTGGTAGAGGCAGTGTTCGAGGGTGAGCCAGACGTTGGCGTCGGAGTTCATCGTGGGCAGATAGAATTGACAGTTCTGCCGTCCTTGTTCTTTGGCGCGATATAAGGCAACGTCGGCGTGTCGGAGGAGGGTTTCGCCGTCTTCGCCGTGTTCGGGATAGAGGGCGATGCCGATGCTGCTGCTGATGTAAAGTTCTTGGTTTTCCAGTTGGAAGGGAGATTTTAAGGCATCGAGGACTTTTTGAGCGATGTCTTGAGCGGTTTTGGCACTGCCGAGATCGGGCAGCAAGACGGTAAACTCGTCGCCACCCCAACGAGCGACGACATCGAGCGCGCGCACGCACTGCATCAATCGCTGCCCGAATTGGTGAACCAATCGATCGCCGTTGGCGTGACCGAGGGTATCGTTGATAGTTTTGAAGCGATCGATATCCAGGAACATCACCCCCATCGATCGAGAATTCTGTTGGCAATCGGCTAAAATTTCTTCGAGGCGCTGATTGAACAGGGTGCGATTGGGCAAGCCCGTCAAACCATCGTAAAAGGCTTGATAGTGGATGGTCTGTTCGGCTTGCTTGCGAGCGGTAATATCGCGGACGATCGATAAGACTTCCCGTTCGCCGATGACCACATACCGCGCTTCGTAGTCGTATAAACTGCCGTTGGATTGAAGCTGAAATTCAAAAACTTGGATGTCTCCGGTATCGAGGGCTTTTTGTAAGTGAAGGCGAAAGAGTTGGACGACTTCCTCGGGTAAAACGGCAGTGAGCGGAGAGCCAATCCAGCGATTGAAGTCCAAGGGAAACTGAAAATTATTGGGGGATTTGAAATCGAGCAGTCTGCCATCGCGATCGATTCTCAGCATGGCATCGGGAATGGCATGAATCAGGGCGCGGTTAGTGGCTTCGCTTTGGCGCAGTGCGGTTTCGGCTTGGTGGCGTTCGGTGATATCGAAAATGTAACTGCGAATCAGTTGGCTTTCGGTAATGAAGTGAATGGATTGCTCGAAGACGCGATCGCCAATTTGCACTGATCGCATTAACAAACTTTCTTGGTGGGTTTGCAATTCCGGCAGTAGATTGACGAGTAGCGGATGGTTCAATCCCTGAACTTGGAGATTGGGAAATTTGAGGAGTGCGGCGGGATTGAGATAGGTAATTTGACCATCGAGATTGATTTCGACGATGGGATGGGGTAACAGTTCGGGAAACGAAGCCAGTCTCACTAGTTCGGCATCGCAAACCTGTTCGAGTTCGGGTTTGGAGACAAACTGCGTGTCCGAGTTCATCGTGGTATCGAAGCGCTCGATCGATCTCGGTAGCTCTAAACCGCTCTTTCCTCGATCGGTAGCGTTCGTTGCATTTTGGGAATCGGAGATAATATGGTAGCTGGCTTTCGCCCCACCGCCGAATAAAATTAAATCTCCGTGACCGAGTTCGTGGGAAAGCTTTTTTTGACCGTTGACGATCAAGCCATTTTTACTGCGATCGCCTTGAGAATCGCCATCGACAATCCAGAAAGCACGCTCTTGAGTTTCCGGATCTTGAATGCCAAATAAGGTGGCATGATGGCGCGAAACTAATCGAGAGTGAAGGACGATCGATAGGCTCTCATCTCGACCGATGGAGTAGGTTGAGGGTTCGAGGAGGATCGCCCGTCTTCCTTGTGAGTCTTCAACAACCAAGACGTGGCGCTTGGAAGGTTTATGACCTTGATTCATAGCAAAAGTTTTTCACCTACTTCACCCTATTATTCAAGCATTCTTTTTTCAATTTATTCTTGATAAGTTGCTGGTTTTATAAAAAATTTAATTAATGATGAAACTTTAATACTGATACTTTAATTTAGCATTTCTCAGGGAAATGCGCTCCGTTTGGATTCGGTTTGGGATTGATGGCTCTCGATCCGTGCGGGATGTCAGCTAAAACCGAACTGACTAGCTTTATCCCTCGCGCATTGGCGAATTGCTGCAAATTTACGATCGCGTTACTCTTTCCGAGTCGCTCGATTTTAAAGAACGAAACTTTGTCTCAATTTTTACCATTAAACATCGACCCACTTTGAAAGTCGATAGACAAATTGCGATCGAAAATTTAATAGTTTTTTATATTTGTTTGCTAACGGTTTCTTGAAGCAAACAATTTTGTGACTCCAATCCGATCGAGAGAATTGAGTCGAACCCGATCTGGCAGAGCCGAGCAAGCGAAGGTCAGCGATCTGTTTCATTTGTAGCAAACCGAGAGTCGGGATGCCAACTTTCGATCAAACAACAGGGCGTTACCCATGACCAAAGACCGATAACCCTCATGGTCGGACAATCTCCAGCCCGTACTGACCTTCAGATCGATTTCCCCACCCCCATATCGGCATTTTACGAGAGGAATCGCCGATGGCGCGTCCCCCAGTTGCAGGAACCTAACATCCTCCAATTGCAGGATAAAGCAGAGGACTCTCGTCATTTCTGGAGGATTTATGTTAAATTTAGTTAAGAAACTGAGCGAACAGTGACTCGATCCTGCTTCTCTCGTACCCGCAAACATCTGTGTTAGCCATAACAGATTAGCAAAACACCATTGAATCGGACGTTCTGGATGCAAACAGGCAACGCGAGTCCCCGACGGCAGGTTAATAGAGATGTCCCCAAGGCGATCCTCGTCAAACCTCCCGCATTCCAGCCGTTCGGTCTATAGCGATTTACTTTAAATCGAAGTATCGAAGTAATGTATAGAGGCGATCGCCTATGAAATTTTCTTGGAAAGTCGTATTACTCTGGGCGCTGCCAGCGCTGACCATCGGATTCTTCCTGTGGCAGGGCGCGTTCGCGTCCACCACCGTAGTCGCCGGGAATAATGCCGCCGCCACTCGCATGAGCTACGGTCGGTTTTTAGATTACCTCGATGTCGGTCGCGTTGCCAGCGTAGACTTGTACGAAGGGGGACGCACGGCGATCGTCGAGGCGATCGATCCCGAATTGGATAACCGCGTGCAACGACTGCGCGTCGATTTACCCGCCAACGCCCCCGAACTGATGGCAAAACTGCGAGCCGCCGACATCAGCTTCGACATTCACCCCTCGCAAAATAACGGCGCCATTTGGGGACTGTTGGGCAATCTCATCTTTCCCCTGCTGTTGATTGCTGGATTATTCTTTTTGTTCCGCCGATCGAGCAACGCCCCCGGCGGTCCCGGTCAGGCGATGAACTTCGGCAAATCCAAAGCGCGGTTCCAAATGGAAGCCAAAACCGGCGTCCTCTTCGACGACGTTGCCGGAATCGAAGAAGCCAAGGAAGAACTGCAAGAAGTCGTCACCTTCCTGAAAAAGCCCGAACGCTTTACCGCAGTTGGGGCGCGGATTCCCAAAGGCGTCCTCCTCGTCGGACCGCCGGGAACGGGGAAAACCTTACTCGCCAAAGCGATCGCCGGAGAAGCCGGAGTTCCCTTCTTCAGCATTTCCGGTTCGGAATTCGTGGAAATGTTCGTCGGCGTCGGCGCGTCTCGCGTCCGCGATTTGTTTAAAAAAGCCAAAGAAAACGCCCCCTGTATCGTCTTTATCGATGAAATCGATGCCGTAGGACGCCAGCGCGGTGCGGGCATCGGCGGCGGCAACGACGAACGGGAACAAACCCTCAACCAATTGCTGACGGAAATGGACGGCTTCGAGGGCAACACGGGCATTATCATCATCGCGGCAACTAACCGTCCCGACGTACTGGATTCGGCACTGCTGCGTCCCGGTCGCTTCGATCGCCAAATCACCGTAGACGCGCCGGATATCAAGGGTCGCTTAGCCGTCCTCGACGTACACGCCCGCAATAAGAAACTGTCGCCCCAGATTTCCTTAGAAACCATCGCCCGCCGCACCCCCGGATTTACCGGAGCGGATCTAGCAAACTTGCTCAACGAAGCGGCGATTTTGACCGCCCGCCGCCGCAAAGAAGAGATTACCATGGCGGAAATTAACGATGCGGTCGATCGCGTGGTTGCCGGGATGGAAGGCACGCCGCTGGTCGATGGTAAGAGCAAGCGCTTGATTGCTTACCACGAAGTCGGTCACGCCATCGTCGGCACGCTACTGAAAGATCACGACCCCGTACAGAAAGTCACCTTGATTCCCCGAGGACAAGCTCAAGGTCTGACCTGGTTTACCCCATCTGAAGACCAAAGCTTGATCTCTCGCTCGCAAATCCTCGCCCGAATTAAAGGGGCGTTAGGCGGTCGCGCTGCCGAGGATGTGATCTTCGGCGATGCAGAAGTGACCACGGGTGCGGGGAATGACCTGCAACAGGTGACGGGAATGGCGCGGCAGATGGTGACTCGGTTCGGGATGTCCGATCTCGGTCCGCTGTCGTTGGAAAGTCCCCAAGGCGAAGTGTTCCTGGGTCGCGACTTGATGGTGCGATCGGAGTATTCCGAGAAAATTTCCGCTCGCATCGACGCTCAAGTTCGCGTCATCGTCGAGCAGTGCTACGAAGATGCCAAGCGCATGATTCGGGACAACCGAGTAGTGATCGATCGACTGGTCGATCTGCTCATCGAGAAGGAAACCATCGACGGCGAAGAATTCCGGCAAATTGTTGCCGAGTACGCCGAAGTTCCCGAAAAAGAGCAATACGTGCCGCAACTGTAATCTCAAACTCGCTCGGACGGCGGCGATCGTCGCTTCCGAGCTTTCCTCCTATCGATATCCAGCGGGAGAAGGGTAACTAACCCTTCTCCTTTTTTTTCTGAGTTGGCAGTTCGGTCGAAATCGCGTCGTACTTCCGATCCCCCAAACGTGGTATTCTGGTTGACAGTTTCCGAACGTCAGCTTGAGTTCTGGAGAAGTTAAAAAATGTTCGAGTTTGCTCGCATCATCTCGGCACTTCTCGAAGTCAACGCGATCGCTCCCAGAGTGCGATCGTTGACCCGATCAAATTCTCTCCAGAGTTTCTCAAACTCATTAATTTTTCGATGTTTCTGTAGCCGTGTGATTGAAGATTAACCATTTTAAATTTGATCGATGACGCTCAACTTTCTGGCTGCTTTCCTATTGTCCTTCAGTCCGTACTCAACCCTAGCGAGAATTGCGATTCGTTGCGATCCTCAAAGCAAATCAACTCTGTAAACTAGGTCAAAATCAAACATCCAATATCGATTATGAAAATTGTCATTTTAGGTGGAGATGGGTTTTGCGGATGGCCGACCGCTCTACATTTATCCAATTTAGGTCACGATATCATCATTGTCGATAATTTATCTCGACGCAATATCGACAATGAGTTAGAAACGAACTCTCTAACCCCGATTAGCCCCATGTCAGTTCGTCTGAAAGCATGGGAAGAAGTTTCGGGAAAATCCATTCAATTTCTTAACTTTGATATCGCCCAAGAGTACGATCGCCTCCTCAATTTGCTCTTGGCATACAAACCCGATGCCGTCATTCATTTTGCCGAACAACGAGCCGCTCCCTACTCGATGAAGTCCTCCCGCCAAAAGCGGTATACGGTAGACAATAACCTCAACGCCACGAACAACTTACTGTGTGCCATTGTCGAGTCGGGACAGGATATTCACGTCGTGCATTTAGGCACGATGGGAGTTTACGGATACGGCACGGCGGGAATGAAAATTCCCGAAGGCTATTTAGACGTGCAAATCGTGACGGATACCGGGGATGTGATTACCCAAGAAATTCTCCACCCCGCGCATCCGGGTAGCATCTATCATATGACTAAAACCCAAGACCAACTCTTTTTCTATTACTACAACAAAAATGATGCGGTGCGGATTACCGATTTGCACCAAGGGATTGTCTGGGGAACCCAAACCGAACAAACCAAACTCGACGAGCGTTTGATCAACCGTTTCGATTACGATGGCGACTACGGTACGGTGTTGAATCGATTTTTGATGCAAGCTGCCATTGGATACCCGCTAACCGTTCACGGTACAGGAGGACAAACTCGCGCGTTCATCCACATCCAAGATACGGTACGCTGTATCGAATTGGCACTCAACAACCCGCCTGCTTCGGGAGAACGAGTGAAAATTCTCAACCAAATGACGGAAACCCATCGCGTTCGCGAGTTGGCGGAAATGATTTCTAAGATAACGAACGTTCCCGTTAACTATCTGGAAAATCCGCGTAACGAAGCTCAAGAAAACGAGCTTTATGTCGAGAACCAGTGTTTCTTAGATTTGGGACTCAATCCGATTACGTTGAATGAAGGGTTGATGGCAGAAGTGCAAGATATTGCGGCTAAATATGCCGATCGATGCGATCGCTCGAAAATTCCCTGCCAATCGAATTGGCGCAAGAAATAAACCCGAAGTGTCTAGATCGATTTAATCTCGTTCGGGCGATCGCAGACGCGCCAATCTTCTGGGCTATCGACGGTTGAGATCCGGAAATTTGTGTTAGCGATCGCCAGTCATAGAGCGAAATCCTAATTCAAGCCATACCGGGGTTGGGTCAATAAAGTCAAACGATCGATGGGGAAGCCGTTGTCAAACCCGATCCGCCATTGATTTTCCATCTCCTGCGATCGCCTCAACGCCAGATCTGCAACAATTTCCAGGCAGCATCGCCGATAAAGAAGGGTCTCAATGGTAATGTTAATCTTACGCCTAAATCTACCGATCGTTTTAATTTCCATCCCGTCCATCCCCATATGCGTATCGCGATCTTTACCGAAACGTTTCTGCCTAAAATTGACGGCATCGTCACCCGTCTGCGCCATACCGTCGAACACTTGCAACGCGCAGGCGATCGCGTCCTGGTGGTCGCCCCTGAAGGCGGCATTACCGAATACAAAGGCGCGAAAGTCCACGGCGTTTCCGGCTTTCCCCTGCCCCTATACCCCGAACTCAAACTCGCTGTACCTCTGCCCACCCTGCGCCCGGTGCTAGAAGACTTCGCCCCGGATTTAATTCACGTTGTCAATCCCGCCGTGTTGGGGTTGGGCGGACTCTATTACGCCAAAGCCTTGAAACTTCCCTTGGTGGCATCCTACCACACCCATCTCCCCCAATATCTCCACCATTACGGATTGGGAATGCTAGAAGAGGTGTTGTGGGGCTTGTTGAGATCGGCACACAACCAGGCTCAATTGAATTTGTGTACCTCCACGGCAATGGTGCAAGAGTTAACCGCCCACGGCATCGAACGGGTGGATTTGTGGCAGCGAGGGGTGGATACGGAGATGTTCGGACCCCACCTCGCCAGCACCAAAATGCGATCGCGCCTCAGCCGAGATTGCCCCGACGCGCCCCTCCTCCTCTACATCGGTCGATTGTCTGCCGAGAAGGAAATCGAGCAAATTCGCCCCATTCTCACCCGTATTCCCAACGCTCGCCTCGCTTTGGTGGGCGACGGACCGCACCGCCAAGCCTTGGAAGAACACTTTGCCGGAACGCCCACTCACTTCGTCGGCTATCTTCAAGGGTTGGAACTGGCATCGGCTTTTGCCTCTGCCGATGCGTTTATCTTTCCCTCCCGCACCGAAACTTTGGGATTGGTGTTGCTCGAAGCCATGGCAGCCGGGTGTCCGGTGGTTGCTGCCCGCAAAGGGGGAATTGTCGATATCGTCCAAGATGGGGTTAACGGTTATCTCTTCGATCCCGACGATCCCGAAGGGGCAATTCGTGCCACCGAGCAATTGCTCGATCGCCGTCAGGAGCGAGAAATCCTCCGGCAAAATGCCCGCCAGGAAGCCGAACGCTGGGGTTGGGCAGCCGCGACCGAACAACTCCGCCAATACTATCAAACCATTCTTGCCAATTCGGTTATGCCTTCGGTGGCATGAGCGGGAAGTGGTCACAAATCATTTGTAAATATCTGTAGGGGTAGTGCCAAGAGTGCCTACCCCCTTACAAGGGAATATTTTTTAGATTCCGGGTGGAGATGGGCAGGGGAAGCCGGGGTTGGGAGATGAGGGCGCGATCCAAATCTCTCACTATTTTTGAAAAATGGTATTAACTTGGAATGATCGTGCCAAATCGATTGCAGAAAGTTGCAGAAAGTTACGGAATTGACGATCGCCCGCTTGTAGTCAGGGGATGAGAAGGAGAGCTTGAGTTTGACACCAGTTTTGGGACGACCCGCCTGAATGTTAGCTAGGCTACTCAACCCGTTAGGGATTCTCGATGTATTATATGTGTTGTATTTTGTTCCTCCATTGACCCAGAGCTTCCCTATGATCGCACCCTCTATTCCTTCACTTTCCGTGCGGCTTCAGGTCGAACTAGAGTTGTTGAATACCCTGTTTCCCGACCTGCGACGCGAGAGCCGAGATGAAATTTCTTACCCCTGGAATCCTGCCGAACCCGACGCCGAAGACTGTCTCGCCGCTTTAGAGCAGTCTTTTTGTTTGGACGATTGGTCGGCGGAGGAAACGACCCAACGCTCCCAGGCTTTCTTCGGACAACTGGAGCAGTGTTGGCAGAAAACCGAACTATCTCTGAAATTTGCGATCGTGCCGACCGTTCTGCTCGAGGCGATCGCCGAACGAGCCAAAGTTGCCATCGAATGTTCGGCATCCGTCGCCGATCGCCTGGTCGGATGCGTTCGCGATTTGTTCCCCGACTGGAACGAAGCCGATTTACACGTTCTGGCTCGTCCTTTTGCTTATGCCATGCGGGATGCTTCGGATGTTGGCGCTCTCGCTGCTGGCGGAGACTGGTCGTCCCTGTCAGAACTCGATCGCGCCCGTCTGAGTTTAGCGGCTGCCAATTACCTTTTAACTCAGTTGCCTCAAGAAAAGTAAGCTCAAAAAGTCAGGATCGAGCCTGACGGTCAATGGATGGCATCGGCAAGGGAAGAGGTCAGTTCCGCACCTCGGTAGGGACGCACCCTCCCTACCGAATGCCAAATGCCAACGCTCGATCGCTTCGGCGACTCCAAAGGAGTATCGCCCCTAATTTTTGATTTAATGCTGCTAAAAATCCCGCTCTGGGGTGTCGAGCGATCGCGTGTACCAAGATTTAAGTCATCGATATAATCCCCTATTTCCTCACAAAATTTTGGGTACTTTAAAATAGTCTCCCTCTTGTTCCGGCGCACTTTGCAAAATGGCTTCGCGATCAGTATATGGCTGTAGTTCGTCCGATCGGGTCACGTTACTCACGTCGATCACTCGCGTTGTCGGCGGCACATCTGCGGTATCCAGTTCGCTCAACTGCTCGAAATAATCGAGAATGCTGCTCAATTGACCGGAAAATTGCTGCTCTTCGTCTGCGGTTAATTCCAGTCGAGCGAGGTGAGCGACTTTCCGCACTGAATTGCGATCGAATTCCATGGTTGTTGACTCCAATTAAATGAAATATAACACTGGAGAGTAGAGCGATTGCGTTGGCGTAGCCCGTCGGGTGGACGTAGCGACTTCAAAGGAGTATCGCCCTCTCCGATAGCAAACTTCGATCGAGCTTAAAACACGTCGATCGCCCCGCGTCCGGTATTTTTCATCCAGTTTTGCGCTTCGATATAGTTATTCGGTGCCAAGCGTACGGCTTGCTTCCAATAATCTGCCGCTTTATCGAAAAGCGCTTCGGCTTCCTCGGATTCTCCTGCTTCTTTCAGTTGTTCGCCTTGATAGTGATAAATCACCGCAATATTATTAAACGCTTGGGGCATTTGCGGGTTGAGCTCGAGAGATTGGTGGTACAGTTCCAAGGCTTTTTCATATTCGCCATTACTGGCATGAATCAAGCCCATATTATAGATAATAAAGCTGCGATCTAGAGGATCGTCTTCCAGTTCCAATGCCACTTTGTAGTTATCCATGGCTTCGGCGTACTCCCCGTCAGCTTGGGCTGCCATCCCATCGCGATAGTAGGCAAAGGCTTCCTTGGCTTTCTTATTCGTCGGCAACAGCTTCAGAATCAGATCCGCCATAATTGTGAAGGTATTATCGATAAAATTATCGTTTTTTTGCGTGCGAGGCATAGGAATTGCGTAGCTGTTTCTAAAAGACAGTCATTCAACGTGTACTCTTACTCTAACCCGATTCTGTCCTCTGTTGGCGATTTAGGGGGGGGAACGAGGGGGTAGGAGAAGGGGTTGTGGGATGAGGGCGCAATCCAAGTCTCTCATCCGTTTTGAAAAATAGTATTAGCCGATCGATCGATCGCCCGATGCCCGAATCGCCGGAACGTCCACTTGCGCAGTTCCTCCGCACCCAATAAAAGTGGGGACCACATCAGCAAACTCAACCATTGCCAGGGTTCTAACGATGCCGTCGAAAAAATCTTCTCTAACGCCGGAATTTGAATAATTGCCAGGATGAGCAGCCATTCCACGGCAATTCCCACCCAAATTAAGCGGTTGCTGAAAAAGCCCAACTTGAAAATTGAGGTGTATTCCGATCGACAGGCAAATACGTTTCCATCCTGACAGGCAACAATGGTGGCTAAGGTCAGCGTCGTGGCTTGGAAGTAAATTCCCATCGTCGTCGCGTCGGCAGTGTGCGACAAAATCGCGGGAGTTACCGCTTGCAGTTGGGCGAGTCCGTAGCCATGACTCCACCATACCATCATAAATCCCACCATTCCGGCAACGGCTTCGATCGCCCCGAGAAACCCGTAAGCCCGTAGCAACAACGATCGATCCAGCAGCGATTGCGATTTCGATCGCGGGGGTTGTTCCATCGTCCCCACTTCCGCCGTTTCCGCTCCCAACGCCAACGCCGGAACCATATCCGTTCCCAAATCCACCGCCAAAATCTGCATGATAATCAGGGCGGGGGGAATTTTCAGCGCCACCATCAACAGGAAGGGAACCAGTTCGGCAACGTTGGAGGCGAGGATATAAGTGATGAATTTGCGGATATTCTGGTAGACGGCGCGTCCCTGTTCGATGGCGCTGACAATAGTCGCAAAATTGTCGTCGATTAACACGATATCCGCCGCTTCCCGCGCCACATCCGTCCCGCACATCCCCATCGCCACGCCGATATGGGCGGCTCGCAATGCCGGGGCATCGTTGACCCCATCTCCGGTGACGGCGACGATATGCCCCAAATCTTTGTACGCTTGAACCAGGCGCAGCTTGTGTTCCGGCATCATCCGGGCAAAGACCAAACCAGGACGGCGGTGGAGGATTTGTCGCAGTTGGGCGTCGGAGAGGTGTCCCATTTCTTCTCCAGTGACGACGCGCACGCGATTGCGGACTAATCCGATTCGCCGGGCGATCGCTTCTGCCGTGAGTCCGTAATCTCCTGTTACCATTGTCACGGCAATCCCCGCTACATGACACTGAGCGATCGCGCTTTCCACTTCCGGACGCGGCGGATCGAGCATTGCTGCCAAACCGATAAAGGTGAGATTTCGTTCCAGTTGTTGTGCTTTTTCTTCTAACAATTCTTCCCCGCCTTTCCGTGCCGCAACTCCCAAGACGCGGAACCCCTGACGGGCAAGTTTATCGTTAGCAGCGGCGATGCCAGAGCGATCGACTGAGGTCAGTTCCTGCACGTCTCCCCCTTGCAAAATCCAGTGACAGTGACGCAACACTTCCAACGGTGCGCCTTTGGTAAAGCTGAGATAGGGAAACTCGTTGGGCCAAAGTTCCGAAAGATGCCAATCCAACACCACCGTCATCATCCGCCGCCGGGAGTCAAAGGGAATTTCCCGCCGTCGGGGATACTGGCGCTGCAACTCCTCCGGTTGCAATCGGGCTTTAATGGCGGCGACGATGAGGGCAGCTTCCGTGGGATCGCCGATTTCCTGCCAGCGACTGGGCGTATTTAGGTGAATCAACCGGGCGTTGGAACACAGCGCCGACCCCACCAACAACAATCTCACTTGCCAAGGAGCGGCTAAATTAGAGGGAATTCTAACTTCTCCGGTGGGATCGTAGCCGACGCCGCTGACTTCGATATTGCTACCCCCTTCTACTTCCGAGGGAATCCACAGATTCCGCACCGTCATTTCATTTTTGGTCAGGGTTCCCGTTTTATCGGTACAAATCACCGTGGTGGCGCTGAGGGTTTCCACGGCGGAAAGGCGTCGTACCAAAGCATTGCGGCGTACCATGCGCTGCGTGCCGATCGCCAAAGCTAGCGTTACCGTAGGCAGCAATCCTTCGGGGGTGAGGGCGACGATAATGCCGATGGCGAAAATAAAGCTTTCCTTCACCTCCATTCCTACAAACATGGAGGTGAGGAAAAACACCAGAACGCCCATACTAATGGCGATCGCGGCGATCGTCCGTACGATGCCCGCGATTTGCACCTCCAGCGTACTCGGTTCCCGCTTCACCATCGTCGTCAGGTGCGCCACCTGCCCGAATTCCGTCCGCGCCCCCGTGGCATACACCACCGCCGTCCCCCGCCCCGAAGATACCGTCGCCCCCGCCAACACCAAATTAGCGACCTCCGCAGGTTGTACCCGTTCTTGCAACGTCACTTCACCGGGATGGAGCAGAGGCGTGCCATTGCGCATGGGGACGACTCGTCGCGTCCGCACGGGGTGGGGATTGCGGGCGACGGGCAGCGATTCCCCCGTCATCACCGACAGGTCGAGATACAAACTCTCTGCCGACACCAACCGGGCATCCGCCGAAATGCGATCGCCCTCTTCCAGTTGCATCACATCCCCGGTGACTAACTCTCGCGCCGGAATCGTCGTCAGCGCCCCATCCCGAAATACCTTCACTTGGGCAGGCAACACCGACTTCAACGCCGACAGCGCCCGTTCTGCCTGGAATTCCTGCCAAAAACTAAAAATAGCGTTAATCCAAATCACCGCCCAAATCGCCCAACCCAACTCCGGAGTGTGGGAGATAAACGCCAGAATTCCCGCCACCCACAGCAACAGCGCCATAAAGTGCGTGAGTTGGTCGGTAAAGCGCAGCCATAACGGGCGTTGCGGCGGTTCCGGCAGTTCGTTATACCCCTGCTGGTGAAGTCTCAGGGCTGCCTCCGACGCCGACAGCCCCCGATCGGACGTACCGAGGGATTCGTACACCGCTTCCACGGAAAGCGATCGCAATGGAGGATGAGAGGAGGGATCGGAGTTCATGGGCGGTTTGCGGGTTGGTTCCCAACGAAGTGTTCGTGGCGGGGTCATTATCTTCTCCCGGAAATGCCCCAAATCTCGTATAGTTTTGGGTGCGCCCCTCTCGAAGCTAGCGGTGAGGTTTGGCTCGGGACGGGAGAATGTTGGCGGAACGGATCGGCAATTCCTGCCCCGTTCCCAATATCGCCATCCACTTCTTCTTCCTCGATGGCGATCGGTCTAGAACGCTGTTACTGTAGCCGGGATTGGCGATCGATCGCCCGTTGGTGCTGTCTCCCAAGACTGAGAAGGGGAAATCGTTCGGCAGAGGAGTCTCAAATCAGTTCCTCAATGAAAATTCGGTGAATTTACTATGAGGGTTTGCTACCTTTGAAGAAGCATCATTAAATTCTATCAGAACCCTCCTTACCCTGCCCCAGATCCGTGCGTTAGAATGCCCTCCAAGCCCTTGTGTCGGACATCTCCATGAGCGATCGCCTTCCCAACAGTGTATTTGACAGCGAATCCGTCGCCCTGCCCTATGCGCCCAGCATCATCAAAACGCTGACTCAAGGCAAATGTTTGGGAGCGCTCGCCCGCCGCGTTGCCAGCTTGGCACTGCCTGAATTTATCGGGTTTCTCGATTTTATCACCGCCGAATTCCAGCAATTTCTCCGGGCGATCGATCTGATCAACGACGAGACCCTGGAAAATATGCTCGAGCAGCTGCTCGACACCTTTACCCTCAAAATCGGCGAGGTGCTGCAAGTCGAACGCACGACCATTTTTTTTGTGGATGAAGAAAAAGGGCAATTATGGTCGCGGGTCAATCAAGACGGACAGAAAAGACAAGAAATTCGCTTTGCCGGAGATACGGGCATTTTAGGTCGCGTCGTCGCTACCGGACAGGGCATGAATTTGGTGGATGCTTACAATCACCCTTTATTTAACCCGCAAGTTGACGAACGAGAAGGCTGCACTATTCAAACGCTGCTGTGTATGCCCATTTTCAGCAGCAAAGAACCGGAGAAAGTCGTGGCAGTGGTGCAGTTAATCAACAAAGAAGGCGACACCCCCTTTGACGAAGCCGACGAAAAACAATTTCAAGATCTCGCCGGTCCCCTGGCGTTAATTCTCGAAAGTTGCCAATCGCTGTATAACGCCGGACGCAACCAACGCGGGGTTTCAGCACTGTTACAGGCAACAACTTCCCTGGGACAGAGTTTGGATTTGGAAATGACGCTGCAAGCGGTGATGGATCAGGCGAGAAATTTACTCAATGCCGATCGCAGTACCGTCTTTTTGCTGCGCAAGGAAACGGGCGACTTGTGGACGAAAGTCGCTACCGCCGATGGGAAAACGATGATGGAAATCAGTATCCCAGCCAATCGCGGCATTGCCGGATACGTGGCGTCTACGGGACAATCGCTGAATATTCCCGATGCCTATCAAGATCCCAGATTCGATCCGTCTACCGATCGGCGCACAGGGTATGTCACGCGCAATATTTTGTGTATGCCCGTGTTTAATTCGGCAGGAGAATTGATCGGCGTTACCCAGTTAATTAATAAAGATAATGGAAGTTTTACCACGTCTGATGAATTTTTCATGCAGGCGTTTAATATTCAAGCCGGGATCGCGATCGAGAATGCCAAACTGTTTGAAAATGTCAACTTAGAAAAACAATATCAAAAAGACATTTTGCAAAGTTTGTCAGATGCGGTCATTTCCACTGACATGAAAGGCAATATCGTCACGATTAACGAAGCAGCACTGGAATTGCTCGGTTGTCCGATCGGCACGAAAAATAAGCCCGAAAGCGAAGCGGAAACGGACGATTTTCAGAAAACTTCCGTACAACACCTGTGGGAATCCAAACTCATCGGTCGTCCGATTTGGGAGGTCATTCCCCTCGAGTCCCTGCAATTTCGCCTGGAAGATAGCCTGAAAAATTCGACCCGACAGTACGTGCCAGAACAAAATCTCACGATTTCCCTTTATGCAGACGATCCCAACTCGGAGGAGCGTAGGGTCGAGCAGATGAGTTGTCTGGCACTGCGCGATCGCGCCAATCCCGAAATCTATCTTCTCTGGGGAGAACCGCCGACGGATTCAGGGGAAACCGACAAACCTCCCGCGAAGATCCTGACATCCGAACAGCTACAACACATCGAGCGCAGTATCAATTTAACCGTCACTCCCCTCACCAATCCCCAAGGAGACGTGCGCGGTGGGTTGGTGGTTCTCGAAGACATCAGCCGCGAAAAGCGGATGAAAAACGCCATGTATCGCTATATGAACCCGGAAGTTGCCGAACGGGTGATGGCACTGGGGGAAGACTCCTTAATGGTGGGAGAGCGCAAGGAAGTCACCGTGTTGTTTTCCGATATTCGCGGCTATACGACGATGACGGAGAATCGCGGCGCGTCGGAAGTGGTGACGCTGCTGAACCAGTATTTTGAAACCATGGTGGAAGCGGTGTTCGCTCACGAGGGGACGCTGGATAAGTTTATCGGCGACGCACTGATGGCGGTGTTCGGCGCGCCGCTACCGCTGACGGAAAATCACGCTTGGTTGGCAGTGAAATCGGCGCTGGATATGCGCCAGCGGTTGAAGCAGTTCAACCAAAAGCGAATTATCGGCGCGCAACCGCTTAAAGTCGGCATCGGCATCAGTTCCGGGGAAGTGGTGTCGGGGAATATCGGCTCTCAAAAGCGGATGGATTATACGGTGATCGGCGATGCGGTGAATTTGAGCGCTCGCTTGGAAAGCGTTACCAAAGAGTACGGCTGCGATATTATTTTGAGCCAAACCACCTATGACTTATGCGGCGATCGCCTGTGGGTGAGGGAATTGGATAAAATTCGGGTGAAGGGCAAAAACGAAGCCGTGAGTATTTACGAGTTGATCGGCGATCGCAGCGAACCGTTGACCCCTTCCCAGGTGGAATTTCTCAATCTCTATGCCGTGGGGCGATCGCAGTATATCGATCGAGAATTCGATCGCGCCCTAGTGACTTTTGAAGCCGCCCATCAACTGCGCCCTAACGATCGAGCGATTGCCGTGCATTTAGAACGGTGTCGCGCTTACTTGACCGCTCCTCCTCCCGCTTCTTGGGATGGCGTTCATATTATGATGACGAAGTAGCAAATCATAAGTAATAAGTAATAAGTAATCGATGATTTAACATTTTTTACAGAGGTGGATCGTGAATACTAACAAACGTTTTTCCATACCCGTTCGTTCTCAAAACCCATCTTCAAATCGCCAGAAAAATCTGTGGGGACTTCTTTTAGGACTACCTTTAATCGGATTGGGCATTGCCATCGGTCTCCAAAGTCACCATTCGACCTTACAGTGCGATCGCGCGCCTTCAACCCAAATTGAATGCAAGCTGATCCGACAGGATGTTTTAGGGATGTTGCTCGGTCGGGAAAGCTCGGAAAATTATCTGGGGGTACTAGAGGGAGCGGATGCGGTGGTCAGTCTGAGTACCAGCGGTCCGACGTATAAATTGATCTTGCGTACCAATCAAGGTGCGACCGAATTAACCGATTTGAATCATGCGGGCAACTCAGAAGACTTAGCCGATCGCATTAACGATTTCATTCTCGATCGCCAGGAACCGATTTTAACCATTCACCAAGACGATCGCTGGTTTTCCAGTGCATTTGGCGGTATTCTCATGACCATTGGGATTGGGAAACTGTTCGCGCTAGCGAAATCCAAACCCCCATCGCTGCCCTTTGCACCGTAACCATGTCCGACGATCCCCGTCAAATTGCTTTTTTGACCCTGCGAGAGATTTATCGCCACAGTGCCTATGCCGATGTCGCCTTGGATAAAGGGTTGGGTCGCGCGTCGCTGACCGATGCCGATCGCTCCCTCGCCACGGAGTTAGTCTACGGATGCGTGAGAAAACAGCGATCGCTCGATCGCACCATCGACCGACTGGCAACCAAAACAGCCGATCGACAACCCCCCGACCTCCGCATTCTCCTCCACATCGGACTGTACCAACTGCGCTATCTCGATCGGGTTCCCGATGCCGCCGCCGTCAGCACGACGGTAGACTTAGCCAAAGCCAATCGCCTCTCGGGTTTGTCGGGGTTCGTCAACGGAGTTTTACGGCGCTACTCTCGCCTGCGGGGCAAGGAAACCGAAGATCTCCAACTCCCGGAAGATCCCGTCACCCGTTTGGGAATTACCTACAGCTACCCCGACTGGATTATCGCCAATTGGCTCAAACAAATCGGGTACGCCGAAACCGAACAACTGTGTCAGACCCTTGATCGAGCGCCCAGTTTGCACCTGCGGGTCAATCCCCTAAAAACGACGATCGAACAGGTCGAATCTGCTTTTGCCGAACGGGGAATCGCCGTCGAACGGGTTGCCCCCTTGCCCCAATCTTTGAAACTCACCGAAAGCGCGGGGGGCATTACCCAGTTACCCGGATTTGCCGAGGGTTGGTGGACGGTACAAGATAGCAGCGCCCAACTCGCCACCCACCTCCTCGATCCCCAACCGGGAGAAACTATCGTCGATGCTTGCGCGGCACCGGGGGGAAAAGCCACCCATATCGCCGAGTTGATGGGGGATAGCGGGGTTGTGTGGGCGTGCGATCGTACCGAATCCCGCTTGAAGAAAGTTCGGCAAAACGTCGATCGCTTGGAATTGCAATCGGTGCGGATTCTGGCTGGAGACAGCCGCGATTTTCCCCAATTCGTCGGTCAGTGCGATCGCGTCCTCCTCGACGCCCCCTGTTCGGGTTTGGGAACCCTGCATCGCCGTGCCGACTTGCGGTGGCGGCAAACCCCAGAAACCACCCGAGAATTGGTGACGCTGCAACGGGAACTGCTGGAGTCTGCGGCAACTTGGGTGAAACCGGGCGGCATCCTCGTCTACGCCACTTGTACCCTCCATCCCCCGGAAAATCAAGATCGGATTCGGGATTTTCTCGATCGGCATTCCGATTGGCATCTCGATCCCCCTCAACCGGGTTCGCTGCCCCACCCCTTCGTTACCCCCCAAGGTTGGCTGGAAATTTGGTCGCACCGATTCCCGATGGATGGGTTTTTTATGGCACGATTGCGCAGAGAGGCTTAACTGGAACCAACGGCAGAGGGCAGGGGGAGAAAAACAACTAGCGAAAGCGCGACTAGCAATTCCCAACACCAAACCCCAAACTCCTAACCCCAAATAACCACTAACCCATCACCCGTCCCGCACGACACGACCATAGGGCGTTAGAATTGTACAGCATTCGTATCGTTCCGACTCCATGCCCAAACGCCGACGTTCCTCTGTGCCACCCGAACAACCGAATCGCCAGCCTGACGCCACTGTACTGACGCAAAATACGATCCGAATTCGCGGGGCGAGACAGCACAATTTAAAAAACGTGGACTTGGAGTTGCCGCGCGATCGCCTGATCGTGTTTACGGGGGTGTCCGGTTCGGGGAAATCCTCCCTGGCGTTCGATACCATTTTTGCCGAAGGACAGCGCCGCTACGTCGAGTCTCTCAGCGCCTATGCCCGTCAATTTCTCGGACAATTGGATAAACCGGATGTCGATACGATCGAAGGATTGAGTCCGGCAATTTCCATCGACCAAAAATCCACCTCCCACAACCCCCGATCGACCGTAGGCACGGTGACGGAAATTTACGA
Source organism: Oscillatoriales cyanobacterium M59_W2019_021 (assembly GCA_015295945.1). GTDB lineage: Bacteria > Cyanobacteriota > Cyanobacteriia > Cyanobacteriales > Geitlerinemataceae > DVED01. The sequence continues at coordinate 28,433 of DVED01000086.1, forward strand.
CTATTTGCGGCTACTATTCGGACGCGCCGGAGACCCCCACTGTCCCCACTGCGATCGCCCCATTCGCCCGCAAACCATCGACCAAATGTGCGATCGGGTGCTGGAATTGCCCGAGGGAACCAAGTTTCAAATTCTCGCCCCGGTGGTGCGCGGCAAAAAGGGAACCCATCAGAAAACGCTGTCGGGGTTGGCGTCCCAAGGCTTCGTGCGAGTGCGAGTCGATGGCGAAGTTCGCGAACTTGCCGACAATATTACCCTAGATAAAAACCAATCTCATACCCTGGAAATCGTCGTCGATCGACTGATTCGCAAAGCAGGCATCGAAGAACGGCTCGCCGATTCTTTAACCACGGCATTGCAACATACCGATGGCATCGTTTCCATCCTCGCCCAACTCGAAGAGGGAGAGCGAGAAATTATCTTTTCCGAAAACTTTGCCTGTCCCGAACACGGGGCAGTGATGGCAGAATTATCCCCTCGGTTATTTTCTTTTAATTCCCCCTACGGCGCCTGTCCCACCTGTCACGGATTGGGGTCATCGCGAGCCTTCTCCCCCGATTTAATTATTCCCGATCCCACCGCCCCCGTCTACAGCGCGATCGCCCCCTGGTCGGACAAAGACAATACCTATTACCTGTCCTTGCTCTACAGCGTCGGACAAGCCTACGGGTTTGAACTGAGTACGGCTTGGAACCAATTAACCGACGAACAACGGCGGATTATTTTATACGGATCTCCCAAACCGATTTGGATCGAAACCGACTCGCGCTATCGGGAAAATCGGGGGTATTTTCGACATTATGCCGGGGCGCTTTCCCTATTGGAACGACAGTACGAAGACTCCTCTTCCGAGCAAGTCAAAGAGAAATTAGAACCGTATCTGGTCGATAAAATTTGCGAAACGTGTAACGGGTGTCGGCTAAAACCCGAAGTTCTTTCCGTCCGCGTGGGACAGTTTAGTATTATCGACTTCACCCGAGTTTCCATCCGCCACTGTTTGACGCGCGTTAACGAATTGGAATTGACCGATCGCCAAGCCCAAATTGCCGATTTAGTCCTGCGCGAAATTCGGGCGCGACTGCAATTTTTACTGGATGTGGGATTGGATTATTTAACCCTCGATCGGGCGGCAATGACCCTTTCCGGCGGCGAAGCCCAACGCATTCGCCTCGCCACCCAAATCGGATCGGGACTGACGGGGGTGCTGTACGTCCTCGACGAACCCAGCATCGGCTTGCACCAGCGCGATAACGGGCGCTTGTTGCAAACGCTGACGAAATTGAAAGAGTTGGGCAATACTTTAATCGTGGTAGAACACGACGAAGAAACCATTCGATCGGCAGACCATCTCGTCGATATCGGACCGGGGGCGGGGGTGCATGGCGGTGAAATCGTTGCCACAGGAGATTTAGAGGCGATCCTGACAGCAGAGCGATCGCTGACGGGGGCGTATTTATCCGGGAGGCGGGAAATCGAAACTCCGGCAACCCGACGCCGAGGCAATGGGCGATCGTTGATCCTCGTCGATGCCCACCGAAACAATCTCAAGCACATCGACGTCGAAATCCCATTAGGGAAACTCGTGTGCGTGACTGGCGTTTCCGGTTCCGGAAAATCCAGCTTGATCGACGAACTGCTCTACCCCGCCCTGCAACACCACCTGACCCGACGAGTGCCCTTTCCCAAAGATTTGGGGGAGCTAAAAGTGAAATCTGCCAAACGCGAAAAGGTTAAAGATGCCGTCGATAAAACCATCGTTATCGACCAGTCGCCCATCGGTCGGACGCCCCGTTCCAATCCCGCCACCTATACGGGCATTTTTGACAGCATTCGGACGGTTTTTGCCGAAACCATCGAAGCCAAAACCCGAGGCTATGCCCCCGGACAGTTTTCCTTCAATGTCAAAGGCGGACGCTGCGAGGCTTGCGGCGGACAGGGGGTCAACGTCATCGCCATGAACTTCCTCCCCGACGTTTACGTGCAGTGCGATGTCTGTAAAGGGGCGCGGTACAATCGGGAGACCCTACAAGTTAAATATAAGGGGTACTCGATCGCCGACGTGTTGAATATGACCGTCGAAGAAGCCTTGGGTGTCTTTGAAAATATCCCCCGTGCGGCAACTCGCCTGCAAACCCTGGTCGATGTGGGTTTGGGGTATATTCAACTGGGACAACCCGCCCCCACTCTGTCCGGCGGGGAAGCCCAACGGGTGAAACTGGCGACGGAATTATCCCGGCGGGCAACCGGAAAAACCCTGTATCTGATCGACGAACCGACGACGGGTTTGTCGTTTTACGACGTTCACCACTTATTAAACGTGTTGCAGCGATTGGTAGAAAAAGGCAATTCAGTATTGACGATCGAACACAATCTCGATGTCATCCGCTGTGCGGATTGGGCGATCGACCTCGGACCTGAAGGAGGCGACCTCGGAGGCGAAGTGGTGGCGGTGGGGACGCCCGAAACCGTGGCGCAAAATCCCGACTCCCACACCGGACGCTATCTCCAACAAGCCCTCCAACAGTATCCGCCGCGATCTCGGCAGACGTAATGCCGATTTGGAAATAAACGCGGTAAGCTGTGAAATAGCTCGTTTTAAAGCGTGGGTCTCCAAAGATAAAATAGGTCTGGTGGGGAAAATCGAAATGGTAATCTGAAGACGCGACCGACCGTCTAGCTTGGCCCTCTCATACCTCTAGCCTTCTGTGCGGGGAATTTTCCGATGGATCTGGCATCTCACAAATTTATTTCTTTTTTCAAACCAGAACAGGCAGCAGACCTTTGCCGAATGGCGATTGTCGAAACGTTGTCCGAGGGTGTCATCATTTTTGACGAAGGGGAAACCTCCGATTTTCTGTACCTGATTCTAGACGGTCAAGTCGAGTTTAGAAAGCGGATCGGTTACAAACAGTATCAAACCCTAACCAAGGGATTTCCCAATGGTTTTTTTGGCGAGATGGGAATTTTAGACGGTCAACCGCGCAGCGCTCAGGCGATCGTCTCCGAAAAAGCCATCCTCGCGAAAATTTCCCGACAAAGCCTGATGGCAGTCCTCGATAGCATTCAAGGCAGCGAAGCCGTCAAGATCTTTAGTTATATGACGCAACGCTTGCGAGAATCGACGGAAGACTACGTGAAACAAGTGTTGCATCGAGAAAAAATGGTGTTGTTTGGCGAAATGGTCAATACCATCATTCACGATTTCCAAAGTCCGCTGAGCAGCATTCATTTAGCCAGCAGCATGATTGCCGAGCAGCACCCCGATGAAGATACCATCGATATGTGCGAATCGATCACCGAGCAAGCGCAGCGAATGTCCAATATGGCAACTGAATTTTTGGAATTCGCGCGGGGCAATCCCGCCTTGCGGAGGAGTCCGGTTTATTTATCGTCCGTGCTGCAAAATTTCGAGCGATTGAATCGAATTTATTTCAATCAAAAATCCGTAGAATTTATTTTTAAATGCGATGAAACGATTTTAATTAATGCCGACGAAACCAAGTTACTGCGGGTGTTTCAAAACTTAGTGGGCAATGCCGTCGATGCCTTTCGAGAGCGCGGCGGTCGCGTGGCAATTACGGCGATCCCCAGCGAAAATGAGGTGAAAATCACCGTCTGCGATAACGGACCCGGCATTCCCGACGGGATTCGCGATCGCCTGTTCGAGCCATTCGTGACCTACGGGAAAGGCGGCGGGACGGGATTGGGAACGGCGATCGCCAAATCGATCGTCGAAGCGCACCAAGGTACGATCTCGTTTACCTCCACTCCGCTAGCGGGAACGACGTTCTACATTAGTTTGCCGCTCTATCGCGAAGGCGACGAAGAGGACGAAGATCTCAGTTGCGAATTGTAAACCCTCTCTCCGTGACGTCTGCCAGCGACGCCAACCTAACTTTACTGTCTTGGAAATTTACCCCCCTCATGCCGATCGATCGACCCTTGCTTTTTGTCCGCATCGCGCTGGTTCTCCTCCTGGGTTCGCTGACCGCTTGCGCGAACAGTCCCTTCGGAAAATCCCTGGAAGAATCCCTGTCTGCCGATCCCCAACTCCAGCAAACCCCGCAACCTACCGCCACGCCGTCTCCCACTCCCAAAGATACCGTAGAACTTCCCGCCGATTTTCCCACCGAGATCCCGCGCTACGAAGCGGCAACTCTGCAAAAGGTGGAAGAAGATGCGACGGCAGAGTATCCCGTGGTCACGCAGTGGACGAGTCCCGATCCCAGCAACGCGATCGCCGCGTTTTACCAACAGCAGTTGGCGGAAAACGGCTGGGAAATCTCGGAAACCCCCTCGCCAGGTCAAACCCAGACAACAATTGCCCAACGGGAAAACCTACGAATCAAAGTGACGATCGCCCCTCCCTCTGACGGGACGGATACCTCACTAGAGATCGCCTACCGCAACGACGCGATCGCCTCTACCCCGTCCCCCACTCCAACCGCTACCCCTTCCCCCGTTTCCACACCCTCCGGCACGCCAACGCAATTTAGCGACCTGCAAACCGTTGCCGAACCCCTGCGTACCTACATCCAAGATCTGGCGAAATTGGGCATTCTCACCCCCGCCACCGCCCAAAGCAACGCCTTTGTCCCCGACAACCCCCTCAAACGCCGGGAATACGCACGCTGGTTGTTCGCCGCCCACAACCGTATCTATGCCGATACCCCCTCGAAACAACTGCGTCCGGCAACGGCGAGCAATACCCCCTCCTTCGGGGACGTTCCTACCACCGATCCCGACTTCGACACCATTCAGGGACTCGCCGAAGCGGGGATTATTCCCAGTGCCCTCAGTGGCGAGGCAACTGCCGTTAAATTTCGCCCCGACGATCCCCTATCGCGGGAAGAGGCGATCGCCTGGAAAGTTCCCTTAGATTGGCGACAGGCACTCCCCAACGCCACGCTGCAATCGATAACCGAAACTTGGGGTTTTCAAGATACCGCCCAAATCGATCCCAAAGTGCTGCGTGCCTTGCTCGCGGACTTCCAAAGCGGAGAACGCGCCAACATTCGCCGCGCCTTCGGATATACGACGCTGTTTCAGCCGAAAAAAGCTGTGACTCGAGCCGAAGGGGCTGCTATTTTATGGTATTTCGGCAATGCCAATACCGGAAAGTCGGCCAAAGACGCCTTAGACTCCAAACCCAACCCGCCGCAATCTTAACAAGCTAGTGCAGAGTAGCCGGAATGGTTAGAAGCCCAGTTAAGGTGGGCAAGGGAGGCTCTCTCATAAGTATACCCTCCCGTTCGATCATATAGCAGTCGCCATACCAGTTAACGTCAGTACGAGGTCTTGCTCCTTTCGGAGGGATAAATCCCTTCCGCCATCTGCCTTTCTTGATCGAACGCAAAAGAAATCGGCAATAGGCGATACAGAGTCAATCAAACTCCACCTATTGCCGAGTATTTATCCCAACTCTTATTTTCGGCTTAGACGATAATTAGACGATAAAGGCAAAGTCAGCTTCCGAGATCGAAGTCGCGTTCACCCCTTGTAGCGTAATAGAAAGATCGCCGACTACAATTCGGGTATCGGCATCGACTTGGGTAATCGCCACATCCGTAAAGGAGAACGTTGTTTCCAAACCGATAATATCGACTCCATTTTGGAAATCGGCAATAATGTCATTCCCATCGCCAGAACGGAACCCGAAAAAGTCACCGCCATCACCGCCGATTAAAGAATCATCTCCCAAGTTGCCAAACATCGCGTCGTTACCGACTCCGCCGATCAGCGTGTCGTTATCCTTACCGCCGAGGAGCCAATCGTCTCCCTCGCCACCTTTGATGAGATCGTCTCCGGCATTGCCGAAATCGTTTCCAGCATTGCCTTCTGCCAAATCGTTTTCTTGTCCGGCAAGAATCAAATCGTCGCCGACATTCCCGAAGAGGGTATCATTTCCTTCACCCCCATCAATGCGATCGTTCCCGATTTGTCCGGCAATACCATCGTTCCCCACGCCGCCAAGAATCGCATCGTCGCCATCGCCGCCATCCATCCAATCATTGCCGAGGTTGCCGTACATTTCGTCCGACCCCGCATCGCCGGAAAGCACATCGTCTCCGCCGAAACCCACAATGATATCCGAACCTTGGATTCGTGCCAATTTGATAAGCGACGGCATAGTTAGCCAGTCCGTTGATCCCGCCACCCGCTTTTTGCCGTTCTAGGAATGACAACTGAAGGTTGTGGTAGTCGGTCAAATCGACGGTGAATTTAAAGAAATCATTGGACGCTGCATCAAACGCGGCATTCTCGCTCCAATTTCGGGCTTCCCATCCGTAGTCAGTACCACCTACAAGACCGAAAGCCACATTCCCGAGACCCCCGCCACTTAGGGAAGTCGAAGTGGCTTGGCGCAATCCTTCGCTAGGAGACGGACTAGTTCTGGTATCTGTATTGTTATTAAAATTCCATTTGGCGAGAATAGCCATGATAATCTCCTTGTGTTTCTTGGTGACTAGTTTTTTGGGTATCTCAATCCTGCTCCATGGCTAAAATGGAGTAGATTGAAGTGCATTCCTGCTAAGACTCTACGAACATTGAGTCTCAGCAAATGCTCGAATTCAATTTAGAAATAATTTCGATATCGAGAAGATTGGCATGACATTCAGATACGATCGCCCTTCATTTTTTGTAGCAGCCAACACCCATTGGCAAACCCAAAACAAGGGGAAAATCGCATTCAATTTGTCTTGCCAAAACCAGACTGAAGTTGCGATCGATCGCTCGCAACTCGAACTCGATTTAAGAGTGCCGGGATCGTATTTAAAGTGTCTTTATCATTTCTTTACACTAATTTTCCGTGGTTACGGATTTAAGTAAGAGGCGATCGATCTGGATCGATTCAGGTTGATCGCTTTTGAGGGTTTCTCCGGCGGCAAACTCAACGACGCCACTGGGAAACTGTCCGCCAAAATCGGCTTCGTCTGCTGGGTTGAGACCGCGACCGGAAACCGCATAATTGACGGTAGTGGCACTGTTAACATCGCCGCCGCGCGTAATGGTAAAGGTATACGGGGTAACCTCGGCGTTCCCTTCGGGTTGTCGGGAATTGACTGCGGCGATCGCCATGGTAGCATCGTCGTTGAGAATCGCTGCTGTGGCAGTTTCGGTTACCAAAACTTCCCCGTTGGCAGGGTTGGCGAGGGTGACGGAAAAAGTTTTGATCGCCTCGTTAATTTCGTCTCCATTCACATCGACGACGATTTCTTTGCTGGTTTCGCCATCGGCAAAGGCGATCGTTCCTGCTAAAGGTCCGGCTAAATCCGCCGCATCTGCCGGGTTCGCACCGCTTTGGCATTCAGGTTTTGCAATGCGGCTACACCGCTGAGATCGAAGGTGCGAAACTCAAACGGATTGTCTTGTTTGGCAGGACTGGTTTGATGTAGAGAAATTGCACCGTCGCCAATTTGATAGGCAAGAGCAAATTCAGTCGGTCCGCTATCTCGAGCGCGTTCTTCTAAAGCAAATTGGATATTATTGTAATCGGTTAAATCGACGGTAAATTTAAAGTAACTATTGGCATTGACATCGAACCCGGCGGCAGTACTCCAGCCTCGAGCTTGCCATCCGAAATTGCTCAATCCATCGATATCGCCAAAAGCAACGATCTAAACCAAAATAAAATTTTATGATGCTGTTGAATTTGAAACATTTCTCTGTATCCGATAGAAGTACAACTTGATGACCGACAATCGAAGTTTCAACCCATCGGTTGAGTTGCGATCAAGCTTTAAAATTAAGCTCAATTTCGTTTTAATTACCAGCTATACTAGCCGATTGTTTTTGAAATGATATCCGCCAAATGGCGGATGTATCTGTAAAGCTTCGGACAAGTAAAATCGATAAATATTAAGTTTATGTAAAAATACGATCCGATCTCATAATCAAACAACAATCGCTTCAGCAAAAAATTGGAAAACTACCATTAAATCGGACGAACTCGTCCGCAATTGGCTTACCCTCAAACAGCGGTGTCGCCATAAGAAAAACCCCACCTAATACCTGTAAACGAGATTCTAGGCGAGGTTTCGATCGGTTTTTACTTCTATCTCAGGACTCTTTATACGACGTGGAGGAAAACGCTGTCGTCCGCTAAATGGCGGAAGTCTGCGATCGGTAATGGGTAATGGGTAATAGACATCTCCGAAAACTCGTTTTTTGCTGAGACAGGGCAGGGGGTTGAGGGGTATTTCTGGAGATGTTTAATGGGGAATTGGCAACTAGCGACTAGCAAATCCCCAACAATCGACGATTCGTTAGACATTAACGACGACGCCTTGACTTTCGTTCGCGAGGCGATCGACGGAGCACAGCGCGTAAGTCCCGGAATCCAGCGCGATCTGCGTCGTGTTCCGGTTCAAAATACGGAGGAGTTTCCAATTGCTACTCACCTTTTGATACAGCGTCCAAGCGCGAATATCGCTGGATGCGGCATTCCAACGAAGTTGTTTGTCGAAGGCGATCGTTCCGGCTGGGGGTGCGGGTGGAAACGCATCGATCCACGGCATCGTCGGCGGCAGAACGGGATCGGGATAGATCGTACTTTTGAGGCGATCGTTAATCCGACTGCGATTTTCCATCAAGGGGCTAACTTGATAGAAAATATTTCCCAACGATTGACGCGATGCCAAATCGCGACTAATCGCAATTTGGTCTTCAAACTCCGCCACCGTCCAACCCGATTCCCCCAGTTTCGCCAAATTATTCCCGGCGTAAATATGCCGATCCTTAGAACTATTCTGCGTCCACCACTCCAGCAGCGCCGGATAACTCTGTTCCCGTTGGTCGATCCGCCAGTACAGTTGCGGGGCGATATAATCCACCCAGCCTTCCCGCAGCCACTTCAGCGGATCGGCAAACAGTTGGTTGTACTGATCCAACCCGAAAATTCCCGGCGGTTGTCCCGGACGGTAGATTCCAAACGGACTGATGCCAAATTTAACGTAAGGCTTCAGGGATTGAATCCCTTCATAGAGGCGGCGCACCATCTGATTCACGTTGTCGCGGCGCCAGTCTGCCAGAGAAAGCCGACCGCCGCGATCCTGGTATTCTCCGTACGTATCGTAGTCGGGAAATGCCCTGCCGGAAATAGGATAGGGATAGAAATAATCGTCGAGGTGAATGCCATCGACATCGTAACGGCGTACCACGTCCATAATGACGTTATAGGCGCGATCTTGGACGGTTTTAATACCGGGGTCCATCCACAATTGAGTGCCGTAGGTGTAGACGTACTCCGGATTAGTCGCTTCCATGTGCGGCGGAACGGGTCGGGAAACCGTTGCCGAGGTTTGGGCGCGATAGGGGTTGAACCAAGCGTGGAGTTCGATGTTGCGCTTGTGGCTTTCAGCAATGACGAATTCCAGGGGATCGTAGTAGGGACTGGGGGCTTTGCCTTGAGTTCCCGTCAGCCAAGCACTCCAGGGTTCGAGTTGAGAGTTGTAGAGGGCATCGCCTTCCGGTCGCACTTGGAAGAATAAGGCATTGAAGTTTAATTCTGCCAGACGATCGAGAATTGCCAGCAGTTCGGTCTTCTGGCGATCTCCAGACAAATCCCGACGCGAGGGCCAGTTGATATTCCACACCGACGCCACCCAAGCACCGCGCAACTCCCGGCGATGTCCGATCGCCACCGTGGGTAAAGCCGGAGTCGTCCCTTCCGGTAAAGGTGCTGTCACGATGTAGGGTGATGCGATTTTGGGGGCGCGTTTGAGGTGAACCAGAGCTTGGTAAACTAAGGCGGCAACCTCCGCCCGCGTGGCGGCTTGGTTGGGCAACAACATCTGCACGTCGGGATAGTTGACCACCATCTGGTGGGTCGTGGCGATGCCGACGCGATCGCTCGCGTAGCTGGGAACCTGCGCCGCATCTCGATAGTAGCGACTCAGTTGGGCGGTGCTGCCGCCGATTCCTAACCCGTTGACCAAGGCAACCAGAATTTGCACCCGGGGAATTTTTTGGTCTGGAGCGAAGCGGTTTCCCGGATACCCCGAGAGGAATTCCCTTTCGTAGACGCGGCGGATGGCAGCCGTTGCCCAGTGATCGCCCGGAACATCGCTAAAGTCGATCGCCTCTCGGGTTTTGGGCTTCTCGAATGCCCCGGCTAACACGGCGGAAAACTGGGCTCGGGTCATCGCTTCGTTCGGACGGAACGTCCCATCCGGAAATCCGCGAATGATGTTTTGTTGCGCTAAGCCTTCGATAAAAGGCTTCGCCCAACTAGATGCGATATCGCTGAACGTTGCGGTAGAACTCATATGGGTTTGTTAAAGCGTTAACTTTCCCTAGATTCTAAGCCTTGACTCAGACCGCACCAAGCAATCTCGCCGAGAATGCAAGACATCTTTATCAACTCGCCCGTCCCTGTCGAATTCGCCGTCTTTCGCAGCTATGATATTACACAGATCGAAGTCCAAAAAACCATCGATCGATCGCGGTTGGGAGATCGATCTTCAGGGAGCATCTCCCACCGGATTTGTCTCTCGGAAACTCGATCATACAGCCAAAGTGTCGTTACTCGAGTGTCGTCGCTGGAATGTTGAGAGAACCAATCGACGCTTAACGTACGATTAACAACAGTTGTCTTGCAGGATTGAATTGAACGATGAAGGTCACATTAGAAGTGGGTCACGGTCCCTATCGCGATCGAGACGGTTCGACGGGTTTTGAAGAAGGCGCGAACGGACGGGGGACGACCGAGTATAAAGAAGTTACCGTCATGGCAAATATTGCCAGTCGATTGTTGCGGGACAAAGGCTACGAAGTCGATGTCTTAGATCCGATGGATACCCTCGAGGCAATGGGAGAGTATGCCAGGGGTAGCGACGTGTTTGTCAGCCTTCATTTGAATGCGTTTAACGGCGTGACTCAGGGAACCGAGGTGTTGATTCACCGCAACGGCACGGCAGAAGACGAGAAATTCGCCCAATTTCTGCTCGATGACTTAGTATCTACCTTGAGACTGAGCGATCGCGGCGTGAAAAGACAGGGACTCGCCGTGTTGTTGGGCGTACCTTTGAGCGTCCGAGCCGCCTGTTTGACGGAATCTTACTTTGTCGATGCTGTCGATGCAGCAACGGCTCGGCGGTATACGGAACAAGCGGCTAGAGCGATCGTCAACGGGATTGATCGCTACGCCATTTCTCGAGGACTCAACCCCAAACCCCCTGCAAGTCCGTCCCCAACGCCAACGCCAATACCCTCCCCATCTCCGTCACCCTCCTTCTCCGAAACCCTAACCTTAGTCAATGTCGCCAAATTCTACAAAGGTCTGCCCCACCAAAACGCTGCGCTCGAATGGTTGCAACAAAAGATCCCTTCGGAAACCTTTGCAGAGTTCGCACGGCGCTGGCGGCAGCAGTAGAAAAACTCTGAGAAAGCGTCCGGATGGGCTCGAGAGGTTTGGGAATAGTGTAGTGGTAGATGCACCTTGATTGATACCCTTCCGGCTCCTGCGAGCCGGTTTTTTTATCTGAAGACTTCCGGATGGGCTCGAGAGGTTTGGGAATAGTGTAGTGGTAGATGCACCTTGATTGATACCCTCCCGGCTCCTGCGAGCCGGTTTTTTTTGTTTGGAGCAAGCGTCCGGACAGACCGTGTAGAGCTTGGAATAGTGTAGTGGTAGATGCACCTTGATTGATACCCTCCCGACTCCTACGAGTCGGATTTTTTTGTCTGGCGTTTGGGCGATACTCCCTATGGGAGTCGCGTAAGCGATCGTTCTGGATGTATAGCGGCGCTACGCGCTTAGGTTAGGACATAGCGACTGGGCGAAGCATTTGCACAATATTTTTCATTTCTGGAACCAGATAGTCGAGCCAATGCTAAGCGCTCTTCGCGCTGGCTACGCCTACGCTCCTACAAAATTGTCCTCACGTATTTACGTAGCGCCATAACAGTCGCACAGTGGAAATTGCCTGTCAAACCTCGAAATATATTTAAAATAAAGAAGATTGCGGGTGAGAGGCTCAAGACCGTTACCGATTTCGGCGTCACATCATCGACTTTCTAGTCACATCGCCGCGCGATCGATTATCCGGACGACATGAGGTGCATTTGAAAAAAGAGAGATAACCGTTGTTAACATTAGGCTCGTGCGGAGATTTTTCCATCCCTTTTCACCTCCTTGATGCCTCCAACTGCTTTCTATCTCGAACTCCTCTCTCAGATCCCATCCCATTGCCCAAACACCGACATCCAGACATCGACCTCTAGCCTGGGACAATTGCCAGCGATCGCGATCTCCTTAGAGGATATGACCCGTGATATACCAGAATTCAGTCAGTCCTGGCGATCTCCGAGATCTGGTAATGGGTACGGCAACAGTACGCTGGAGTCTTCGCTCTCGCTGGGGTTGACATCCACATCCCTCACCATCAGATCGATCTCGGACGATTGGTACATCCACTTCCAACTTTGACTCAATGTGGCACGAACTGAAACAAAAAATCGGTAAATGGCGCGGTATCCTGACCGTTGCCCCCAGCGTGGCAGTCTTCGTCATTGCGGGGAACGCCTTGGGGATTTTCCAATTGGTCGAATGGGCGACCATCGACCAGTTTTTTTCCTGGCGTCCCGTAGAAGTTCCCGATCCCCGGATCGTGGTGGTGACCGTTGACGAACCCGACATCCAGTATATCGGACAGTGGCCCATGAGCGATCGCACCATGGCTCAACTCCTGACGAAAATTCGGGCGCAACAACCGAGGGCGATCGGTTTGGATATTTATCGAGATTTACCCGTGGAACCGGGACATCGAGAACTGATCGAGGTTTTTCAATCTACGCCGAATTTAATCGGGATCGAGAAAGTCAGCGGGGAAACCGTCGATGGACCGCCGACGTTAGTCGATCGCGAGCAAGTTGCCGCCGCAGACATGGTTAACGATGCCGATGGAAAAGTGCGCCGGAATTTGATCGTCATGCAAACGAAGGAGAACAAAACCCGAGAAAGTCTGGGAACCAAATTGGCGTTGATGTATTTAGAAGGGGAAAACGTCGATTTAGAATTGGTCGATCGAGAACGGCAAATTTATCAACTCGGCGAGGCAACCTTCCACCGATTGCGGGGAAAAGAAGGGGGATATATTGCTACGGGAACGGATGCAGGTGGCTATCAAATTTTGCTGAACTACCGGGGACAACTCCAAGACTTCCTAACGATTTCCATGACCGATGTCTTGGAAGACCGCATTCCGCCAGATTTGATGGGCGATCGCTTGGTCTTTATCGGTGCGACGACGCCCAGTCTTAAAGATATCTTTCAAACCCCCTATAATAATGCTTTATTTGTCGAACTGAACCAAATGCCGGGGATTATCGTTCACGCCAATGTTGCCAGTCAAATCCTCAGTGCGGCACTGGAGGGACGCCCGCTTCTGCGACCTTGGGGCAGCCTGTTCGGAGATTGGGGTTTTTTACCCGAAGGCTGGGACATCGTACGATTGGTCGTCGGTCCCAATGGACTGTGGATCGGATTTTGGTCGTTGGTGGGGGCAACGGGAGGTTGGCTGTTATTGCAAACCCGAGTCTTTAACAAAAATGTCTTTTTAGTCGGAACGCTCGTCGTCATTTTTGCCTCGAGCGGTATCTTAATTGCCATCGGCTATCTTGCCTTTTTAAACGGTTGGGTCATTCCCATTTTTTCTCCATTTCTAGCCCTCAGCGGTGCGGCAATTTGGATCGCTAACTACCACCATCGCTGGCAACTGCAAATTGCTAACCGTCGCTTATCGGCTGCTAACGAGAAACTCGAACAAGCCAACCAACAACTCGCACGTGCCAATATCCAGTTGGAAGACTACTCCCAAACTTTGGAAGTGCGAGTGAAGGAACGCACCCAAGAACTCCAAAATACCCTCGATCGCCTCAAAGCCACCCAAGACGAACTGGTGCAATCGGAAAAAATGGCAGCGTTGGGTCAATTGGTGGCGGGGGTCGCCCACGAAATCAACACGCCATTAGGAGCGATTAACTCCTCGGTTCGCAACCTCTCCAACTTTTGGAAAGATTATTTGGAAAAGCTGCCCGAATTCTTCCGCAATTTATCAGACGATCGGCAAAGTGACTTCTTGTCTTTAATTCAAAAATCGAGCCAACAAGATGCGAACTTATCAACTCGAGAACAGCGAAAAATCAAACGTGAATTAACTGAAAAGCTCAAAGTTGCACAGGTTCCAAATGCCACAGCGATCGCCAATACTTTGGTCAGTATTGGCGTGCATAACGACCTAGAAAAGTTGTTGCCGCTGTTGAAAGATGTCAACAGTCAAACCATTTTGAAGACCGCCTATCAGTTTGCCAACGTCCAAACGAGTACGAAAACGATCGTCACGGCAGCGGAACGGGCGGGAAAAATCGTCTTTGCTTTGAAAACTTACGCTCGATACGATCGCACGGGACAAAAGACAAAAGCCAATATTATCGAGGGCATTGAAACTATTTTAACCCTCTACCAAAACCAACTCAAACACGGGGTCGAAGTCGTTCGCAATTTCGATTCATCTTTACCGAAGATCTCGTGCTATCCCGACGAACTCAATCAAGTGTGGACGAACTTAATTCATAATGCTTTGCAAGCCATGGATAATAAAGGAAAGCTAGTCATCGACGCCTGCCAAACAGACGGCAAAATCGAAGTCAGCATCACCGATAGCGGTGCGGGGATTTCCCCAGAGGTATTGCCGAAAATTTTTCAACCGTTCTTCACCACTAAGCCGCCCGGAGAAGGCAGCGGGTTGGGATTGGATATCGTTCGGAAGATTATTGAAAAACATCAGGGTACAATTGAAGTGGATTCCGTACCGGGAAAAACCAAATTTACAGTATCTTTACCGATCAATCTCGAGTGATGAGGAGTTATTGAATGTCTGAAGCCGCCATTCTCTGCGTTGATGATGAATTGGTCATCTTAAAAAGCTTAGAAATCGAATTACATTCTGCCTTTGGAGATAACTATCTTTACGAATTTGCAGAAAGTGCCGATGAAGCCTTAGAAATTATTGACGAGTTAGATGAAGATGAAGTTCAGATTTTAATCATTGTTTCCGATTGGTTAATGCCGGGGATGAAAGGCGATGAGTTCTTGATTGAAGTCCATAAAAAATATCCCAAAATTGTCAAGCTCATGCTCACCGGACAAGCGGATGAGGATGCGGTAGAACGAGCCAAACAATACGCCAATCTCTATCGTTATATCCCGAAGCCTTGGAATAATCAAGAACTGATCGGCATTATTCGATCCGCACTATCCGAACTATGACTCAAACGGCGATTCTCTGCGTTGATGACGAACAGACTATTTTAGATAGTCTCAAAATCGAATTGGAAAATGCATTCGGAGACGATAACTTAATTGAAGTCGCTCAAGGTGGAGAAGAAGCGTTAGAAGTCATCGAGGAATTGATCGAAGACGATTACGAAATCGCGATCATCATTTCCGACTACATTATGCCCGACATGAAAGGGGATGAGTTGCTCAAACGCATTCACGAACTCTCTCCGAAAACTCTGAAAATCATGCTCACGGGTCAAGCTGATTTAACAGCGGTTGCCAATGCCATTAACTATGCAAAATTATACCGATATATCGCCAAACCTTGGCATCCGGAAGATCTGAGTTTGACGGTATCCGAAGCGCTATCGAGCTATCAACTCGACAAGCAACTCGCGCAAAAAACCATCGAACTCGAAACCGTCAACCGCGCGTTAGAAGCTGCCAACCAAGAACAAATCAAGCTGATCGCGCAATTAAAAGAAAATGAAGATCGCTTGACCCAATTTTTGGAAGCCATGCCCGTGGGCGTGTTTGTAACCGACAGCAACGGTCAACCTTATTATCTCAATTCGCGAGCGCAAAATTTACTCGGTCGAGGGTTGGTTGAAGTTGCCGATCCCCATCAGTTACGAGAAGTTTATCAACTCTATTTAGCCCGAAGCGATCGCCTCTATCCAGACGATCGCGATATCATTTTACGAGCCTTGAACGGAGAAAGTGCGACGGTAGACGATCTCGAAATTCGCAAAGGCGATCGCGCGATTCCCATCGAAGCTTGGGGAACGCCGATTTACGACGCCCAGGGAAATATTACTTACACGATCGCCGCTTTTCAAGATATTACCGAACGCCAAAAAGCCGAAGCCGAACGACTGGAATTTACCGATCGATTGTTGCAACTCAACCGTGCCAACGAACGATTCGTCCCCAGTCAATTTCTCCGCTTGTTAGACAAACAAAGTATCGTTGAAGTGCAATTGGGCGAATCGGTCGAGCAAACCATGTCTATTTTGTTTGCGGATATTCGCTCCTTTACCACCCTGTCCGAGCATTTAACTCTGGATGAAAACTTTAGGTTTATTAATAGTTTTCTCTCTCGCATGGAACCCGCAATTCTCAACAATCAAGGATTCATCGATAAATACATCGGCGATGGCATTATGGCACTGTTTGGCGGAGATGCCGACGATGCGATCCGAGCGGGAATAGCCATGCTGCATAACTTAGCCGAATATAACATCCATCGCGGTCGATCGGGCTACAAACCCATTGAAATTGGCATCGGCATCAATACCGGAAACTTGATGTTGGGAACCGTTGGCGGTCAATTTCGCATGGATGGAACGGTGATCGGCGATGCGGTGAATTTGGCATCTCGGGTGGAAGGCTTAACCAAATATTACGGTGCTTCTTTGCTGATTAGCGATCGCACGTTTTTCGCCCTTCGCACACCCGAAAAGTACGATTTGCGCGCGATCGACCGGGTGACAGTGAAGGGTAAATCTGAAAAAGTTTCGGTCTTTGAAGTCTTCTCTGCCGATCCCGAAAACGTGCGATCGCTCAAACATCAAACCAAACATCTGTTCGAGCAAGCGGTGGTATTATACCAAACCCAATACTGGCAAGATGCCGAGGGAATGTTTAGCCAATGTTTGACACAAAATCCCGGCGATCGCGTTGCCAAAATTTATCTAGAACGATGCCGACAGGCAAGGGTTAATGGTTAATTTTGATTAGGGTATCTCAAAAAATTCAGATTCTGAGCCAGATTACAACGAATCCTCCAAGCGTTGCAAGCACTCCTGAACCGATAACACAGGTATAGATGAATTCACAAAACCTTGACTATCGCGGGTCAAGATAGCATCCAGCCTCTGGGTGACAGCACAAGCGACCTGAATTGCATCCTCAAAATCATCAAAACCTGAGCCGAACGCGGTTTCTAAAACCTGACGGTTCACAGGACAAATATCCATCGCTGTCAATGTATCTAAAACTGCTTGCCGTGCCTGTTCCATGCTGCCCGTGTGTCTTCGAGCAATGTAAAAAATATCCGTGAGCGTTGTAGCTGTGGCATATCCGATAACTTGACCAGAATCGATCGCTTGAAACAGTCGCTCTGCGTCGTGAAAAAATGGTTCTCTCTGTAATAGAAAATCTAGGAGAATATTGGTATCAACTAAAACGTTCACTGAAGGTCTTTCTCCACCCGCCGCTCTTCCAGCATCACAGCTACTTCTCGATCGGTTGGTGCAGGTTTTTCTGTTTTGAGTAAGCCACGCATCCGCTGAATTGCACCAGAACGCTCGGACTTGGCAATTGGGGTATTCTGCAAGGACTCAATAATGGCACTGACCAGTGCAAGTCGATCTCTTGGTGATAGCTTAACAGCTTCTTCCTTCAGTTCTTGCAGTAACATAGACATCTCTCTGGGTTAGATAGTCTGGGTTCTATTAGAAATAATTATATCCTTTACGGCTCAATCGATATCTCCGCAGTAGAAACTAATAATTCCTATTGCGGAGATGTCTAATAACCAACAACCAATTACTTATTCAGAAACCGTCCTGCCATACTCATGGCATCGCCCAAATCGACATCGCCGTCGCCGTCGGCATCCAAAAATCCGCTGAGGATGGGATTTTGTCCGGAAGCTCCCCCTTGAGTCGAACCCATTTTCAGGAAGTTGAGGACGGTGGGAATCAAAGCAGGTAACATCGCTTGAATGGTAGCGGCGTTAATGCCCGTCGCCCCCGATACGGCTTGAGTGACTTGTTGCTGTTGGTCGGGGGAAAATAGCGCCAAGACGGCTTGAGGATTGAAACCCGTCCCCGCAAACTGGTTAATCAGGTTTTGGACGCCACCGATGCCTTCAGAAGCTTGTTTTTGCTGCAATGCCGATCGAACGTGACCGCCTAATGCCGACAAGACGGCTTGAGTCGAGGAAGCATCCATTCCCTGGGTATTGCTGGTTTGTTGGACGCTGCCGAGAATTTCGCCGAGTTGTCCGACGCTCGCTTGCAAATTGGGATCGTTAATAGCACCTGCAAGTTTATCGAAAAGTCCCATAATTCTCCTGGGTATTCATACAAGTTTGTTGAATTAAGAGGATTTTACTGCGTCGCGCCTCGAGGTCTGAGAGATAATAGAAAAAATTTCCAATTTGCGCTGCGTGCGTTTGCTACCTCAACTATGCCCTTGTCTCGCCTGCTTGCCCTCATTATCAGTTCGATCGTCATTTTGGTTTTGGCAATTTGGCTAGTGAGTGCCTTAGCGGGATTTTACACTCAGGTGTCTTGGTCGGCGAGTCCCTTTCTGGCGAATTTGCTCGTTTTATTACTAATTGTCTTGTTAGGGGCGCTGATTTTCACCTATTTTTACTATTTTCAACGGTTCTGGCGTCCCCAAACTCGCAAACAGTCGAAGCGCCCGACGCGCAATCGTCCCCAGCCTCGAGTTCCTGAAGACAAGACGGACGCAGCAGCGGAAAATTTGCGGGCAATTCGGCAGCAAATGGCGCAAATTCAAGATGAAGTGGCGCGACGAGAACTGTTGAGTCGATCGCAAGAAATCGAGGCTCAATTGTCGCGGGGAAATTTACAAATCGTTGTATTCGGAACGGGTTCGGCGGGGAAAACTTCGACGGTAAACGCGCTATTTGGGCGAATGGTGGGGCAAGTTGCTGCCCCGATGGGAACGACGACCGAAGGCGCGACTTATTGTTTGAAATTGAAAGGGTTCGATCGCGAAATTCTCATCACCGATACGCCGGGAATTTTGGAAGCGGGGGTGGCAGGAAGCGAACGCGGCGAGTTGGCGCGACAGTTGGCAACGGAGGCGGATTTGCTACTGTTCGTGGTGGATAACGACTTGCTGGCATCGGAGTACGAACCCATCCGGGTTTTAGCTGAGATGGGCAAGCGATCGATCGTGGTGTTGAATAAGACGGATTTGTATGCGGCAGTAGATGTGGAGGCGATTTTGGGACGATTGCGATCGCGCCTGAAAGCCTTCGTGCCGCCGTCGGATGTGGTGGCAATTGCCGCAAACCCCCGTAGCGTCCGCTTGGAGACCGGGGAAACCCTCACCCCCGATCCGGATATCCTGCCGCTCATCCGCCGCATCGTTGCCGTGTTACGGGCAGAAGGAGAAGATTTAATCGCCGATAACATCCTCTTGCAATCGTACCGATTGGGGGAAAAAGCCCGCCAGCTGATCGATGCCCAGCAATACCGACAAGCGATGAAAATTGTCGATCGATTTCAGTGGATTGGTGCGGGAGTTATTGCTGCAACGCCGCTACCGGGGGTGGATTTGCTGGCAACGGTGGCAGTAAACGCGCAAATGATTGTGGAAATTGGCAAGGTTTATGGTTGCGAAATCGATGCCGAACGGGGACGGGAGTTAGCACTATCTTTAGGGAAGACACTGGCAAGTTTGGGGGTGGTGAAAGGGGCAGTACAATTAATTGCCAGTGCGTTACAATTTCACCTGGGAACGCTGGTCGTTGGCAAAGCAATTCAAGGGGTAACGGCAGCCTATTTAACGCGAATTGCCGGGAAAAGTTTTATCGAATATTTCCGTCGCGATCGCGATTGGGGTGATGGTGGGATAACGGAAGTGGTACGGCAACAATTTCAACTGACGCGCAAGGAAGAGTTTATGAAAGCTTTTGTGAAAGATGCGATTGCCCGCGTTTTAGAACCGTTACAATTAGTGCGATCGGAGGAAGAAGAAATGCCATTTCCCGAGTTTGAAGATAACTCCGAAGACGCGGTAGAAGTGACAGAACGAGATGATTGGGAGGATGGAGAAACCCGATTTCAAGATTGGTAAGTAATATAGCGATCGACTTTCAAATGTATCAACTTAAACCCATTACCATTACCGAAGATGAATCGTATTGTTAAAAGTGGTGCGGGTTGGCAATTGGGATGGAATCCCGAGGCGGAGGAATTTGTCGGACTCGTTGGCGGAGAGAGTTGGGCGTTTGAACTGACGGTGGATGAGTTACAAGATTTTTGCCGATTGCTGTCACAATTGGCGGAGACGATGAACGCGATGAAAGACGAATTGATGGACGAAGAACGCATCACTTGCGAAGCCGAAAGCGATCGCTTGTGGTTAGAAGTCGAAGGTTATCCCCATGCGTATAGCGTGCGGTTAATTTTAAATTCGGGTCGGGGTTGCGAGGGAGAATGGTTGCCTAATGCAGTGCCGGAATTGTTGCAAGCGGTGCGGATGTTGGGGGAAGAAGTTGGATTAAGTAATAAGTATAGCACTACTCGCAGACATCAGAACAAAATTTTGTAGCCCGACAATTTTGCCCGTGAGACGACAAAGTTTATGCCAATGCTTCGCCCAGCAGCCCTATCCTTATCATGAGTGAAAATATGATATTAGAAGTGGCGGTTCTTGAGGTCAAACCCGGTTTGGCTGAAGAGTTTGAATCTGCGTTTCAAAAAGCTTCGAGGATTATTGCTTCCATGTCTGGCTATGTTTCGCACGAACTGCAAAAATGCTTAGAAACTCCCAATCGTTATATTTTGCTAGTTCGCTGGCAGAAATTAGAAGACCATACTATCGGCTTTCGACAATCGCCGAAATATCGAGAGTGGAAAGCTTTACTTCATCACTTCTACGATCCGTTTCCAATTGTCGAACATTACGAACAAATTTTATAGCGATAGTATCGATCGATTAATGACATTTCCGATGGTTTGAATGGGTAAAATATGCCGAACTGCACCGAGTTTGATCGCCTCTTTCGGCATTCCAAAAACAGCACAAGTGGCTTCATCTTGCGCGATCGTTATTCCCCCCGATTGAGAAATGGCTTGCATCCCCGCCGCACCATCTTTTCCCATCCCAGTTAACAAGACGCCGATCGCCTTTTTGCCGTAAGCTTTGGCGATGGAATTAAACGTTACTGTAACCGAAGGTCGATGACCCAAATAAGGGGGTTCTAAAGAGCAAATCGCTCGACCGCTTGACGTGACTTCTAAATGTCGGTTTTCGGGTGGAAAATAAACGCGACCCGGCTGCAACACTTCGCCACTTGTCGCCATACTAACGGGGAGCAAACATTCAGCGGATAACCACTGAATTAGACCTGCCAAAAATCCCGAGCTGATATGCTGAACGCAGATCGCAGGAACTGGAAAATTCTCGGGAAATTCAGAGAGAATCGATCGTAAAGCTTGGGGACCTCCCGTGGAAGCACCAATGCCGACAATTTCGATCCGATCGATCTCACTTTGAGAAAATTTGAGATCCAATTGAGAAAAACGAGAAGGAGAAACACTAGGTAAATCGATCGATCTCTCGGTTAATTGAGGAGAAGAACGGCGATGTAATTTAAAAACCGCTACGCCAGCCAGCACTTTAATTTTTGTAATTAATTCTTGCTTGATGGTCATTAAATCTGCCGTTCCGTTTACTATGGGTTTGGGAAGCACGTCAACGGCTCCGGCTGCCAGCAAGCGAAACACATTTTCCGTATCTCGGGGTTGCACGCTAGCACTCAGCACTAAAATCGGGCGCGGATCGTTTGCCATCACTTCTCGAATAAAGTCGAGACCGTCCATTCCCGGCATTTTTAAATCCGTACAAATCACTTGGGGTTGAAGGCGAGGAATGAGCGCGAGTGCTTCTCGAGCGGTGCGTGCCGTGCCTGCCACTTCAATTTCCGAGGTGGAGTCGAGCAGCCGTTTGAGGATCGTCAATACCACTGGGGAATCGTCAACCAATAGGACTTGAATGGGCATAGGGTTTTGGGGTCCGATGGAATCGGTTTTGGATATCGAAAAAATTGACAAACGATCGGCTCAACTGGCAACCCGCGATGGAAGGTTTAAATTAATCGTCTCAGCGTTTCTAGCAAAATGTCAGGGTCGAAACTATTTTTCGTAATATACGCATTCGCCCCCACTTCTGCCCCTTTTTTGCGATCGGCATCGGTGGCGAGGGACGTAACCAAAATAATCGGTAACTCGTTATATTGCGGATACTGGCGAATGCGAGCCGTCAGTTGGAGTCCGTCCAAATTCGGCATTTGAATATCGGAAACAACAGCATCGAAATGACGAGTTTTTAACCGCTCGAAACCATCCAAGCCATCCACTGCCGTCACCACTTCATATCCCGCACTTTCCAAAATTCGTTTCTCTTGCGTGCGAGTGGCGATCGAATCTTCAATTAATAAAATTGTTTGTTTGGAAGGCTCCAGATCGAGCGATCGTTTGTGTCCAATAGGACACGGTCGCGCTCGTACCGAGTCGATCAAATCTTGAGGTGCTAACACCGCGCACACATCTCCCGTTCCCAAAATCGTGGCGCCAGAAACATTCCGCACCCGCTTGAGCAACTGACTTTGCGGTTTGAGAACGACATCTTGACGATCGAGCAATTCATCGACCAACAGTCCCAAACGGTCTTTTCCCATACGAATAACCACACAGGGTTGCTTGCCGACTGCCGAGTGTGGGGAACGGAAACGATCGCTCACCTCGAGCAAATCGCCAAGGGAAACCACCCGAATCGGTCGCTCCTTCCAGAGCATATGCGATTGACCTTCCAGGGAAAACAGGCAATCGCCATCGATCCGCAACATCGTTTCGATACAGTCCAGCGGCAAAGCATAGGTGATGCCATCAACGGCGAGCAGTAACACCGATGCCGTTGCCAAGGCGATACCGAACCGCAAGCGAAAAATACATCCCTGTCCCGGTTGGGATTGGAGTTGAATCGTCCCTTTGAGGCGTTCGACATTGGCGCGCACCACATCCATTCCCACACCCCGACCCGATACGGCAGTGACGAAACTGCGGGTGGAAAATCCCGGCTGAAAAATCAAATCTCGGATTCGATCGGCGGTCATGGCGGCTAACTCTTCCGGACGATAGAGACCGCGATCGATCGCCTTCTGTTTGACTTTCTCGAGATCGATTCCCCGTCCGTCGTCCATCACCTCGATGACCACATTCGTTGCCGTTTGATACCCCCGCAATCCCAACCGTGCCGTGGAAGGCTTGCCTTGACTCTCCCGCTCGTACGGCGATTCGATCCCGTGATCGACGGCATTTTGCAAAATGTGCATCAGCGGATCTTTCAGGTCTTCGAGGATGCGCTTGTCTACCCGCGTTTCGCCACCGGTCACTACAAAATCGACCTTCTTCCCCAATTTTTGGGACAAATCCCGAACCATGCGCGGATACAGGTTAAAAATGGTTGAAAGTGGCAACAAACGCAGGGTGCGAATGCCTTCTTCTAAATGACCGGCGATCGCTCCCAACCGAAAAACATCTTCTGCTGCCGCACTTTTGAGGCGATCGACTTGCGTTCTCACCTGTTCCCAGTCGCGACTGCGGGTCAATCCCGACTGGGTTCCCCGTTGCCGGGTGAGCGTGCATTGCGGAAACCGCGTCGCCTCTTGGCTGCCGAGATCGGTAAAACTTTGGGTCGAGGCGGTTCGACTCCACTCTTCCCAAATCCCGATCATTTCCTGAAGTTGTGCCAATCGGTGCGCCATGCGAGTTTGCGCCACGATCAGTTCTCCCGCTTGGGTCATCAACTGATCGAGATATCGAGTTTCGACGCGAATGGTATCGATGCGGTAGCTCGATTCGGGGGGGGAACTTAGAGGTTCTGACGGATCGAAGGCAGCAATCGGCGAGGGTTGGGAGACCACGAGTTCTTTGGCGGTCTCTACAGTCGTCTCGGGGGAGGGTGCGGATTCGGGGTCTGCCTGTGGTTCTTCTCGAGTAAGCCGAGTCAGTTCTGCTGCAATATCGATCTTCGCTCGCTCTCCAGTCACGGCTTCGCGAGCCAATTGGCGAATGGCATCGACCCCCCGATACAGACGATCGGTCAGTTCCCGAGACAAAGTAATTTTACCCTCGTTCGCGGGAATTAACTGCTGCTCCCATTCGTGGGCCAGGGGAACGATATCCTCGACGCCGAGCATCCCAGCATCGCCTTTAATACTGTGAATTTCCCGTAAGAGTTCTTCCATACGCGAGCGATCGCTCGGGTGCTTTTCCAGGTGCAGCAATCCGTTATCCAGCTTTTGCAAATGCTCTTCGCAGGCGACTTTGAAGGTATAGCGCAATTCTTCATCGTCGATGTATGCTGTTTTTCGGTCTTGGAAACGCTGCCGTGGGACGATTGTCTCCCAATTCGGGTCTTCTCCTTCCTCTTGACTCTCCGCTTCGGCAGACTGGACTCGCTCCTGCGCTCCTGCCGCTCCCATCAAGTTCGCCAAGACGTAGAAAGAATTGACGCCAGAGGGTTCTCCGGTGACGGCTTCGGCAACCAATTTGCGGATGGCATCGAAACTTTGGCAAAGGCGATCGCGCAGATCGGCGGAGAATCGCTGCTGACCCGTGGCGATCGTTTTGAAGACATACTCGATTTGGCGGGTGAGCGGAACTAAGTTTTTGATCTCCAATGCCAAGGCATTTTCGTGCAACCGGGAAATTGCCCCCAGCATGGCATCCAAACCTTCGCCGTTGTCAGGATGCGCCTCTAAATCGACAATTCCGGCTTCTAAAACCCGTAAATTCTCGTCGCTCGACTCCTCAAAATCCGCTCGCAGATCCTCGTCATCTATCCTCATTCTGGCTATACTCTCAACATTCTTGCTCTATTGTATTGTCAGCCGGAATCGTGCCGATTGACGACGATCGCTCTTTCCGCGTTCGGGAATTACAGTGACCCGTGACCAATAGGTCATACTCCTGGGTCGTCGCTGCGCGAACGGGAATGGGTAGAAAACCACTTATTACTTA
>DVED01000111.1 GCA_015295945.1 Oscillatoriales cyanobacterium M59_W2019_021
GCAGGGGGAGCAAAGCGACTAACCACTAACCACTAACCACTAACAAACCCCAAACCCCAACAAGGGATACAGGGTTTTGCTTAACCCGTACTGAGGTTATTAACGTTCAATTTTTAACTTTTAATTTTTAATTTTGCATTCTCTTCCCCTTCTACCTTCTGCCTTGGAGACCTTTGCCTTCTCTACTGACTGCGACGTTTGAGGGGAATGGCAATCTCGACCGTGCTGGCATTATTTTTCGGTGGCGTCGCCGTAATGCCGATGCCGCGCACGGATTGTAGGAGGACGTTGGCTTCCGGAGAAATCGGCGTGGCTTCCGGCGGTAAGCGGTTGAGGATGGATAGCGTTTGTTCCATATTGACGTAAACCGAGCCGAAGTTAGTTTGGGGTAAGGACTCGACGGCATCTCGAAACGTTTCGCTCTGGCTGAGATTAGTAGCGGGTTGGGGAACCATGACGTTAACTAGAGGACTGCCGAAGGCGATGAGCAAGGAGCGATCGTCCAACCAACCGTAACTGACCAAAGCGCCCGGTGCAATTTGGGGAATCGACCACTCGGAGAGGGCAATGCCTTGAACTTCGGTTTCCTTCACGGTGAGAGGTAGAGGCAACCGAGTGCGAACCACTTCGTTTAATTGTTTCAACGTTGCCGCCGCCGCCGCCCGATCGCTCGTTTGCAGCACCAATGCCCCACCAAATCCAGTTTGCGCTAAAATCCCTTCCTGAGAGGGAATCAGACCGAGGGCAAAGTCGCCATCCATCCAGCGGAAAACCCCATCGGCTTCGAGCTGGATTTGTTTAAATCCCGATCGCACCCGATCGACCCACTCCCCTACTTGGGGCTGGGTTTGGGAACGGGCGACCAACTGCATCCACACTCGGTGCGGACTGCGACCGCCGATCGCGACGAGGGTCTCGGCGGGAAAGCGAGTGGCGATTTGGCGGTTCGGGGAGACGGCTTCGGCAAAAGTGACCTCGGGATCGAGATCGGCGATGGCTTTGGCTTGCAATCCGCGATCGCCCACTCCCACGCCCAGAGCGATCGAGTTGACTGACTCGAGTTCCGACACGGCAGAGGGAGAAATTTCGCGATCGCCTTCTGCTGCCGCCGACTCGAGTAAGGGTTGGTAATCGGCAATGTAGGCTTGGGCGAGGGGCGTATCGACGCCCGTACCCCGCTCGAGCAGGTTTTCGATGTCCGGCTGGCTGGCAAAGGAGGGACTGCCTTTATACGTGTCGATCGCCTGACGGACGAGTTCGGGATCGAACGCCAGCACCCAGTGATTGCCCAAAATCGCCATCCCTAACGTCGTTCCATCTTTCTGAGCCACTTCGGTGAGCGTGACCCCTTGATACTCTTGTTCGGCGATTTGTCCCTGAGCATTGGCTTTCATTTTTTTGGCGAACGCCATGGCTTTGAGTTTGTCCCGAATTCCCAAAACAATTAGCAGATCGGAGCGATCGGCAATTCCGTCGGTAGCATCTCCCGGCAACCGAGCGATCGTCACGCCGCCCACCCAAGGTCGCACGTCTTTGAAGGGATCGACCCCCGTGCGATCGAGAATCTCTTGTCCGAGACGATCGAGTTGCGATTTTACGACTGTTTGAGCCTCCGTCGTCCCGAATTCCTCTAACCGCGACCAGGAGGCGCGATCGGTCGAAAAATACACCGTTCCCCACGCCGACTCCGGCACGAGTCTCGCTGCCGCTAGCGCCCCCCGATTGCCCGTGGGCGCGCCCCGCAGGTAAATGTAAGCCCAGGCAGCGGAGGCGATTGCGACTGCCGCTATTCCGGCTAGGGATAGCAGACCCAAACGGGATTTTTTTGGGGTTGTAGACATCTCAAGCTTCCTCAATGTTTCGGGCAATAGGTGCGATGCGCGCAAACTCTCGCAATAGACCCCCCAACTATCGAGCATAGCGCAGCACAGATCGACCCGCGACCTGTAACCCGTCGTCAGTTCTTGGCTACGAGCCACTAGCCACTAGCCATTGAGGAATCTATTACTCTTCCATATTCAGTAACTTGCTATAGAATTTCCGGTGAAAATCGACGACGTGAGCGCGTTTAAAGTTAATCAACAATTCGATGAGAAAGTTGATGAACTCGTAATTGGGGAGAGTCACTTCGTAGCTGGAATCGGCATTGCCGTCAAACTGAAGGCGACAGCACGTTAAATCTGCGGGGAGGGACGAGACATTCCAGGTGGCGACAAAAGGAATGTTTTTGCCACCTTCAATTTGTCGTTCGCCTTCTAAGCTGCCCGTATCGTACAGTCCAATGGCGTGGGGAAGGGCGATGCGCTGGTTGGGAGATTTGTAGTAAGGGAGGTAGATCCCGACCTTAGTTTGGGGGGCGGGTTGCAATTTATCCAAAGAGGCACTCATAAGTCATTCACAAGTCTATAAGCACAGTTTACGATCGTGCGGAGGTCGATCGAGTCGGTGGCGAAATTGTCGCTCGTCTTGGCGTAGCCCGTCCTTTGGACGTAGCGACTCCAACGGAGGATCGCCAACGGGTCGGACTTCCTACATCACAGCCTCGGATGCCGACTCGATTCCCAATGTCTGGAAGACACTCACACATTATCGCGCCCAGCGTTCCGAAATCGCTACGATCTTTGTAGTCTGTTGGATGTGATGGGTGACTGACACTGAATATGAATTCGTCATGTTTCCCGTAGTGCTATACAATCCAAGCGCAGTCTTCAGAACGATCAATTCGTAATTGTCGCTCGAATTCTGCGATCGCGCGCAGGTTTACTTACCCCGCCCAACCCATGACCAAACTGATTATCCAAATCCCTTGTTTCAACGAAGAACGAACCCTGGGCATTACCTTAGCCGCCTTGCCGCGCCAAATTCCCGGTATCGACAAGATCGAATGGTTGATAATCGACGACGGTAGCCGCGATCGCACGCTAGAAGTTGCCAAAGCCAGTGGAGTTGACCATATTGTCAGTTTTCGCCACAATCGCGGGTTGGCGAAAGCTTTTATGGCGGGATTGGAAGCCTGTCTCAAAGCGGGGGCGGATATCATTGTCAATACCGACGCCGACAATCAATACTGTGCCGACGACATTCCCAAACTCGTCCAACCCATTTTGGAGGGTCGCGCCGAAATCGTCATCGGGGCGCGTCCCATCGCCGATATCCTCCACTTTTCCCCCACCAAAAAGTTGCTGCAACGGTTTGGCAGTTGGGTGATGCGCCTGGTGAGTGGAACGAAGGTTGCCGACGCCCCCAGTGGGTTTCGCGCCTTCAGTCGGGAAGCTGCTATGCGGACGAACGTTTTTGGCGAATATACCTATACTCTGGAAACCATCATCCAAGCCGGACAAAAAGGGATAGCGGTAATGTCCGTCCCCATTCGCACCAACCGCGATTTGCGACCGTCTCGCTTGGTGAAAAGCATTCCTAACTATATTCAGCGTTCTTTGCTGACGATAATCAGAATCTCGCTAACCTATCGACCCTTACGATCGTTTGCCCTTCTCGGTAGCGTTCCTTTTGTTTTGGGGTTTGGCTTGGGACTGCGCTGGTTGTTCTTTCTGTTAATCGGCTCGGAAAGAACCCGGATTCCCAGCTTGATTTTAGCGGCAATTCTGATGATTATCGGCTTCCAACTCTGGATTTTGGGATTGGTCGCCGAGTTGCTGGGGGTCAACCGCAAACTGCTCGAAGATATTCAACTCCGCTTGCGCCGTACCGAATTTCAGAAAAGGGGCGATCGGGAAAGTAATAAGTAGTAAGTAATAAGTAATAAGTTTGTACGACCTACACCAATTACCCATTACCCATTACCCAATTAAGTATGCGTTCTCGCCGGAGAAAGTTCGGGACTGCGATGGTGATTGTTGGTGTCGGGGACTTCTCGAGAAGACTGCAAACTTTCGATATTGAAGCGATAGCCAACGTTGCGAACCGTTTGAATTAAACTGGGCTGGCGGGGATCGGTTTCGATTTTTTTCCGCAGAGAGAGAACGTGAGTATCGATGGTACGGGGATTGTCGATGGCATCGGGCCAAGCGCGTTTGAGCAACTCTGTCCGACTTAGTGGAGTACCGCCAGCTTGAGCTAAAACGTAGAGCAAGCTAAATTCTTGGGGGGTCAGTTCGATTTGTTCTTCCTGAAAGCGCACGCGGCGCTGTACCAGATCGATTTTGAGCGAACCGTATTCCAATGAAGCCGGGGGAGGTAGGGTGCGGCAGCGCCGGAGTAGTGCTTCCACCCGCGCCAAAAATTCCTGCATCCCAAAGGGTTTGGTGATGTAGTCGTCCGCGCCGGCTTTGAGTCCCGCCACGATATCGGCTTCGGCATTTCGCGCGGAAAGCATCAAAATTAAGGACTGTTGTTGTTTCCCTAACCATCGGCAAAATTCAAGACCGTCCCCATCGGGCAGATCGGAATCTACTATGACGAGTGTTGGTTGGCGACTGTAGTAGACTTCCCGAGCGTGGCGGATGTCTGCTGATTGAAACACGCCGTATCCGACTTGTTGCAAATGCCAACCCAAAAGCGATCGCAGTTGAGGGTTCCCCTCAACTATTTGAATGTAAACCGATCCCACAATACACTTTTTTTTTCTTTACGTTGGTGGCTACCAGGTTAACAGACCTCATCGCTTGCGTGTTGTAAACCTCGATACTCCTAACTCTGAAGGATTAGTCTGGTGGGAACCCGATCGAGTTTTTCGGTTGAAATCTTGTCCGTGCGGATGGGTGTCACACCACAGACTCTTGAGTCTCAATTCGGAGCGTAGGGAAACATTTTATGGCACTAGCCCAAGCCCGGTTTACGCAAACCGGGCTTGGGCTGGAGAGGGTTGCGATTAGCCGTTACACGCACAACCGGGATGACCGCAACCCGCACCGTCGGGATGACCGTTGGCACAAGCTTCGCAGCAATAGTATCGACCGTCTTTCTGCACGGCTGATTCGGCAGACACGGTACACGAACAAGATTCGCAAGCGCATTTCATTTGCGTGACAGCAGTCATGGCTTTCTCCTGTGGTTGGATGGATTTGTTTTTAGTTTAACACATGAACAGATATTCAGATATTGGTCGATCGAAATTCAAGGGTTTGATATCGATTACCTAAAGGGCATCTCGACTAATTGGCAGTTTTTGACGGCTCAAACGTCGAGGATTCGTTCGGGTTGGGTTCAGAATTTGAATTTTTCGAGGTTTCCTAAATGTTGGCTACACAAACTCTCCCTCTACTCCCCCTGCTTCCCCTGCTCTTCAAAACCCGAAATCTAAAAAACATTCTCTTGTAAGGATCGCCCGACCCCCTGAAGAACTTGGGCTACAGTGGAAGGAGAATCGCACCACTCAACGCCAAGACCAATTCTATGACTCGTTCTGTCACCGGAGTTCCTTTCGTCGATCTTCAATTCGTCCACCAACCCATTCAAGACCAAATCGAAGAAGCTGTCCGCACCGTGTTGCAACGGGGCGATTTTATTTTAGGTCAAGCCGTGACGGAATTTGAAACGGCATTTGCGGCAGCTTGCGGCGTCCCGTACGGCGTTGGCGTTGCCTGTGGAACCGATGCGATCGCATTAGGGTTAAAAGCCTGTGGCATCGGCGCGGGAGATGAAGTTCTCGTCCCCGCCAACACGTTTATCGCCACCCTCATCGGCGTTCTCCACGCCGGGGCAACCCCCATCCTCGTCGATTGCGATCCGGATACGGCACTGGTCGATCTCGCCGCTGCCGAACGAGCCGTGACACCCCGAACAAAAGCCATTCTCCCCGTTCACCTCTACGGACAAATGGTATCTCCCCAGCAATTACTCGACTTTGCCGAAACCTACAACTTGACGATTTTTGAAGATGCCGCTCAAGCACACCTTGCCGAACGAGAGGGTTATAAAGCCGGATCGGTGGGACGCGCGGCAGCGTTTAGCTTTTATCCGAGTAAAAATTTGGGGGCAGCCGGCAATGGGGGAATCGTGGTGACGCAAGATGAAGCCGTCGCCCAAAAATTGCGATCGCTCCGCAACTACGGCGCCCCCCAAAAGTACATCCACCACGACTTGGGAACCAACAGCCGTTTGGATACGATGCAAGCGGCAATTCTCAACGTCAAGTTACCGCATTTAGCCGATTGGAATCGCCAGCGCTACGAAGCCGCACGATACTACGATACGTTATTGCAACCCTTAAAAGAATGGGGTATCGAACCCTTGGAAAATCGCAGTGGTTCCGGTCACGTTTATCACCTGTATGTGATTCGAGTTGGCGAATTGGACATCGATCGATCTGCGGTTGCCGATGCCCTCGCATCCCAAGGCATTCAAACGGGAATTCACTATCCCCTTCCCTGTCACTTGCAACCGGCTTATCGCCATTTGGGCTACAAAGCGGGAGACTTTCCCCACGCCGAAATGTTGTGCGATCGCATTTTGTCGTTACCGATGTTTCCGGGATTGACTGCAACGGAGATCGATCGGGTTGTCGAGGCGATCGTTTCTATCTTTAAGCGTAAATTATCAGCAGCGTAAATTTATAGTTGTTGTTGCCAATGATCGATAACCAACCTCAAACCCCAAACCCCAAACCCCAAATCACTCAACTCAAAGAGACAGATTGGATCGAAATCGCGATCGCCGTTTTATTGGTGTTACTCTACGCACCATCGATCGTGCATTGGGTCGATGGATGGCTGAATAAAAGCATCAGTTTAGAACACGAATATTTCAGTCACGGTTTAATTGGCTTGCCCTTTGCGGCTTGGCTGGCGTGGGAAAAACGGCAAAAGTGGCAGAATTTGAGTTCGCACTCTCATCCCCTTGGCGCGGTAATTGTCGGATTGGCAGGGGCATTTTATCTCAGTGGGTTGTGGGATTTCGTTAACTTATCTCTGCCGTTGATGTTAGTCGGAATTTGCCTGTGGCTGAAAGGATTTTCCGGTTTGCGGCTGATGGGGTTTCCACTGCTCCTAGTGCTGCTGGCAACCCCCAATGATATCCCTTATCTCATTGCCCCTTATACGTTGCCGCTACAAAGCTTTATTGCCGGGATGGCAGGGTTTATTCTCATGCTGTTGGGAGTGGATGCCACGGTTGATGGCATTCACTTATTTGTTGGGGGTCGCGTGGTGGAAGTTGCCCCGCACTGTTCGGGGATTAAGATGTTGTTTACCACGCTGTATGTGGCGCTGATGTTACTAGAATGGCGAGGAATTCTTTCTTCTCGTTTCCGCACAGTTGCTTTTTTAGGAAGCGCGGTTTTTGTCAGCGTTACCATTAATATTTTCCGCAATACACTGTTAGCTTTCTTATACGGGAAAGGACTGGATAGTGCTTTTCACTGGTTTCACGAAGGATTGGGCGGCGATTTGATTTCACTGGTGATGTTAATTTTGCTTATTCCCATACTCTTAGTCATCGAAAAACTATCGCTGCGATCGATCTCGACAAATGAGCCGCGACCGTTAAGTTAAAATTCAAAAGACTTTATTGTATTCTGAAGAGAGTTGTTCGGATACCGTTTGACAGTGTTTTAAGGGAATATTTGCGATCTATTCTTTTGCCATTAAGCCTCCAATAACAAGGAGCCTTCTAATAACACGAGGTAAAGAATTGCACCCGCTCCAAACCAGCGAAAACTTGAATTTTCTGGAGAGGGTAGTTCTTCTTTGAAAATGTTAAAGATTAGGGAACCCGCTAAAATAGCAATAAGAACATCGGAAACTAATTCATTGGCGGGTTCGGTGAAGAAGTCGATCGTAAAAGCTGCGACTAATGCTGCTATGAGAACGTATCGACCCCAGGATTTAAACGGGTGGTGGTAGTTTTCCATTAAAGATCGATACTATAGATTGGAAATTAGCGATTAGTACTGATACGCTTTGTAGCTAAACATTTCCTTGTACGTCTCCTTTCCCAGTTTCAGCCGCTCGATCGTTCCTTAGCTCGTTGGAGGGGTTTCTGTGCCGATTCCCGCCCGACGGCTTCCCAGTCGGCTTGTTCCAAGACGGCATCGAGTACGTCGGAGATACTGCAACGCTGCTCGAAGGCAATGCGTCGTAAGATATCGTGGTGTTCCGGTCGCACGTAGGCGGTTTTTCGTTGGGTTTTCGCCATGAGAGTTGGTGAAGGGGTTTGTTCTTCCGAGTATAGCTTAGCTACGTAGCTACTTGACATTTGAGTGGCTAGGGTAGTTAAATATTAAGTAGATTTTTTCATCAATATCGATCGCGCCCAGAAGAAATTCTTATGAATAACACAATCGTCTCGCTTTTTTCAGGTTGTGGAGGCTTGGATTTAGGCTTTCAGAAGGCTGGATTTCGAGTCATTTGGGCGAATGAGTACGATAAAGAAATCTGGGAAACTTACGAAAAAAAATCATCCCGACACCTTTCTCGAACGCCGGGATATTCGGAGCATTGCTTCTCGCGAAATTCCAGACTGTATGGGGATTATCGGCGGACCTCCCTGTCAAAGTTGGAGTGAAGGTGGAGCTCAACGAGGAATTAACGATGCTCGCGGTCAACTGTTTCTAGAGTACGTTCGCATTCTCCGAGATAAACAACCTCAATTTTTCTTAGCAGAAAATGTTTCCGGTCTTTTACATCAAAAACATCAAGCAGCACTAAAAAATATTATTAAAGCTTTTGAGGAAGCGGGTTATATCGTATCGATAGAACTTCTAAATGCCGTTAACTACAATATACCGCAAGATCGCAAGCGCGTGATTTTAGTGGGCTATCATATCGATTTAAGTCGAAAGTTTAATTTTGAGATTTTACCTAAAAATTATAGCGTAAAAACGTTACGAGATGCCATTTGGAACTTGAGAGAGTCTGCACTTCCTGCCATTGATAAAAATAAAGCTAATGGCGATCGTTGCCTCGTCGATAATCATGAATATTTAACAGGGGGTTTTTCCAGTATTTATATGTCGAGAAACAGAGTACGATCGTGGAACGAACCCTCTTTTACGATTCAAGCTGGAGGTCGCCACGCTCCCATTCACCCTCAAGCTAGTAAAATGATTCAAGTTGGTACGGATAAATTTATTTTCGATCCGAATTCTTTAGGAGAATATCGACGACTTTCGATTCGAGAATGTGCGAGAATTCAAACTTTTTCCGACGAATTCATTTTTTATTACAAATATCTATCTGCCGCATATAAAATGATTGGTAATGCCGTTCCTGTTGAGCTTAGCTATAAGTTAGCTAAAAGTATTTATCGAGATTTAATCGAACGTGGCACTCACTCTTGTAATTCTGAAGCAGAGAGAAGCCACAGGGATGCAGTGCAACTTAAACTCGCAATTTAGAAAAGCTTAAAATCTTAAAATTTTCTCGGGGACAAAAATTTGAGAAGGTTGAGTATCAAACTTCAAACTTGGATTGTTTTGAATTTTGATTTGAAGATCGATCGGAAAGACGATCGATTTCAATGCCGTAACTAGAAATCGAAAAATCATCTTCTAGCCAGCGAAAAATGCAGTTTGCTCCAGGTTGATAACGATTTTTCAGCGTATCGGCTAAACTCATATATTTAGGACGATCGCGCAACTGGTCTTGTAAAGTGCGTGGAGAAAGCGTTACTTTATCCGATGGCAAATTACGAATGAGTTCTTCCACGATCGCGTATTCCCAGGCGCGACCTTGTTGGTTTGACTTTATCATCGATCTATAAATAATTATTAATGAGTCAAATGTTTTGCGACCTCAATCCTCCAAACTCCCAACCCACTAAACGCCACATTGTCCGATGCGGGAACCGAAGAACGACCACAGGCGACCCCGACGACCCCAACTGGGGAGATGTCCAATGGGTGCGGCAATATCGAACGTGAGGTCAGCATAGGGCAACCACAGGGTTCCCCGACGCCATCCCAAGCGATCGACCTCTTCCCAAATCCGACGTTGGACGCCAAATCCGAAGCGTCCGCCACTATATTTCACCCACTTTGTTGGGGAGGAATCAACGGATCGGGTTTGCCTCGGGCGATGTGGTGATCGCGTGCCGTTGCCGACTCGGGAACCTCGGCGGTGACGAGTGCGTAGAGGGTTGCCGCCAACCCGTATACGTCGGTATACGCACCCCGTCGCGATCGGCGATCGTACTGTTCGATCGGCGCAAACCCTCGCGAGACGTACTCTGTATGTACTTGCGTCAAGTTGGGGGTAAACTCTCGCGCCATTCCGAAGTCAATTAACACCGCTTGCGCGAGATCGTTTTTGACTAAGATATTTAACGGTTTGACATCCCGATGCAAAAACCCTTGCTGGTGAACGACCCGCAACGCATCCCCAATTTGCCGAATGTATCGTAAAGCTTGGGTTTCCGGCAGTGCCCCCTCTTTTTCGACCCATCTTCCCAAGTTCGTGCCGTCGATATAATCCATGATGATGCACCACAGCGAATCGTGTTGGATGACTTGACGGACGCGGACGACGTGGGGGTGGCGGCATTGTGCTAAACGCAATGCTTCGTTAAGGAAGTCTTCTTGGCATTGGTTGAAATCGCGCCGCTTGCGAATGTTATCGTTGAGGGTTTTGATAGCGACGGGTTTTCCGGTTTCGTCTGTGGCAAGGTAAGTGATGCCGAATCCCCCTTCGCCGAGGGTTTTCTGGATCGTGTATTTTCCGTTTTGCAGTTGTGTATGGGGTTGCCAAACCATGTTGATAACTGTCAAAATTTGGGGTTTGGGGTTGGGTGTTGGTTATCCGCTACTATAACAATTCGGCTCTCCTGTACTTGCGGCGATCGTCAGAGCTTATGTTTCGTAACCTCAGTACGGGTTAAGCAAAACCCTGTATCCCTTGTTGGGGTTTGGGGTTTGTTAATGGTTAGTGGTTAGTGGTTAGTCGCTTTGCTCCCCCTGCTCAAGACAGCTTCCCCTGCTCAAGACAGCTTCCCCTGCCTCCCCAGCTTCCCCGGCTTCCCCGGCTCACCTTCACCGGAAGCTGTCTTATCCCGTACGGAGGTTTCGTAGGGTGGGTTAGGCACGGGTACGGATCGGTCGGAAAAACCCGTCCGTTTGAATCCGTGCCGTACAACTAACAACTAACAACTAAATTTTATGACAATTTATCGAGTCGTTCTCGAATGGCGAGTACCACTAACGATCGCACTAAAAATAAGCTTTCCAACCCCGTCAAGGCAAAAGCAAATACAGCCCAATGACTGTAGGGTCCCATGAGCAAAACGGCTCCGGACAGGAGGGTAAATCCGGTCAAACACGCATACATCAAACTTTTAATAGCTAGATGAATGCGTTTGAGAGCGCGATCGCTTTCGGGCGATCGCACGCGCACTTGCAATTCACCCCGTTCCAAACGAGTTTCTAACCGTTGGATTAACAGTTCTGCCGCACTGGGTTGATTGAATTTATACTTAACAAAATCTCGAGCTTGCCGAGCCAATTCGCCCATCATCCCCCCGGATTGTTTGGTCAGTACCAAACTCTTAATAAAAGGTTTGGCACAGGCAATCAAATTGTACTCGCGATCGAGAGTGCGGGCGATGCCATCTAAGGTTCCCAAAGCTTTTAAAATAAAGGTCATTTGTGCGGGCAAGCGGAACGGTTGCTGCTCGAACATCACGA
The DNA here is from genome assembly GCA_015295945.1 of Oscillatoriales cyanobacterium M59_W2019_021. GTDB lineage: Bacteria > Cyanobacteriota > Cyanobacteriia > Cyanobacteriales > Geitlerinemataceae > DVED01. The sequence goes on from DVED01000111.1 coordinate 11,576, forward strand.
TCAGTTGACCTTTGATTTCGTTGAATTCTTGAAAATCAACGGGTCTTTCTCGAAATCGATCGACGGCAAATTCAACTAACGCTCGGACGGGAGCCATATCTGCCGACGGTTCGAGCAACCCCATCGAAACTAAGGTTTCGAGCAGTTCGTCGGTATCTTTGCGCAACAAAGCAAAGAACGATCTCGTCATCTCGTTCTTATTGAGGGTATTGATTTCAGCCATCATGCCAAAATCGTAGAAAATGATATTGCCATCGGGATCGACAGCCATATTTCCCGGATGGGGATCGACTTGAAAAAAGCCATCGACGAGAAGTTGTTTGAGGTAGCAACTAATTCCTAAAGTATTCAGTTGTTGGAGATCGATGTTAATTGACTCTAGAGTTTCTCGATCGTCGATTTTGATACCGGGCAAATATTCTAACGTTAAAATTTTTGATGTCGTATACTGCCAATAGACGATGGGAACGCGAATTTGAGATTGATCTTTAAAATTTTCTCGAAATCGATCGGCATTTTTCCCTTCTTGAATGTAGTCGATTTCTTGAAAAACTAACTTGCGAAATTCGTGATGAATTCTTTCGAGATCGTACTTTCTCGTCCAGGGAAAATAGCGCTGTGCAAAGATAACTAACTGATATAACGCCTGAAAATCTAACGTTAATAACTGCTGGAGTCCGGGGCGCTGCACTTTTACCACCACTTCTTCCCCGGTATGCAGTCGGGCTTTGTGGACTTGCCCCAAACTGGCGGCGGCAATAGGAACGCGATCGAACTCCCGAAAAAGGGCGTGAATGGAATTATTCAGTTCCGATTCGATCAGGGCAATTGCCTCTCGACCGCTAAATGCCGGGACGCGATCCTGTAACTCGCTTAACGCCTTGACGTACTCCCAAGGCAGCAAATCGCCGCGCGTGGAAAGCGATTGTCCGATTTTAATAAAGGTCGGACCCAATTCGATCAGCTTGTTGACCAATCGCCGGGCGCGACGAGCTTGTTGTTGGGGAGCGTTCAGCCCCCAAAGCTTCGCCCAGGCAAAAGAACCGGCTAACTGTGCAGCCGTGCTAAACACGTCAATTTGACGGGCGAATAGAGAATATTTATGGCGCTGCCAAGGCAGTTTTGGAGGAGCGGCGCGCACGATCGCTCTAGAGGCTTTGGCTGGCTTGGACGGGCGCTGACTCTGCAACTTTTTACCCATACATCGCGATCGTAGCGGGATACATCGAGTCCCATCTCAATAACACTCATCTAAAATTGTAGGCGTTCGGGCGCATTTGGCGATCGAGTGGGACAATCCGGCTGACATGGGGACGCGGTGAATGGGAGACAGGGCGAGAGATTCACGATTTGCAGAAATTCTATTCTTCTCTGTGCTCGCTTAAATCATTTCGGTTGCAGAGTCATTCTAGGCGTTAAACATTAGGAGAACGTGAAAAACACGAAGAATTCTCGTGCCAAAATCCTCGATCTCAGTTCCTGTCCCCTCTAAATTTCTATTCTTTAGGAACGATCGCTCCTTGTAATGCTTCGTCCCAAACTTTGGCAATTTTGCGGAATCCTTCGCGGTTGGGATGAACGCCATCGGGCAAATCGTCCAAGCTGAGAATGTCGTATAAATCGACAAAAACGATCGCTTTTTCTTCCGTTTGTTTTTGTTTCACTAACTTGGCAATTGCCCGATTGTAATCGATCACCCGTCCGTTAAGAACAGGTTCGCCGATGGGTGGAATTGACGCCACGAAGAGTCGAACGTTGGGTAATTGAGTCCAAATTTCTTCGATTAACGCATCGAGGCGATCGGGTGCGGTTTCTACGCCGTAACCTTGTGCCATATCGTTCGTGCCGATCAGTAATAAAATGAGATCCGGTTGCGATCGAGCCAGCCATTCTCGAATCCTTTGATGGATTTCTTCGATTCTCCAACCGGAATGTCCTTCGTGATCGCGATCGGGCAATCCTTCCGATCCATTCCGTTGCGAACCGACAAAATCGATAGCATATCCCCGTTCAGTCAGATGCTGCCACAAATCGATGCGATATCCACCGGGAACGAAGTAGCCGTCGGTAATCGAGTCGCCTAACGGCATGATTTTTAAGATGCGCTTTTCTGCCATCATCGTAGAGTTGGAGGTAAAACTAGAAGTGGAGTTAGAGGGAGGGTTTACAAACCGGGGTTGACAGCCATTAGCGGCGATCGCACTAAGAAATAGAGTCCCTAAAAACCAGACTTTGATATCGAACTTGAGGTTGGGAGTGTGGGAAATCAACCTTGATGTTAGGGGTGGGAAAGGTTCGATCGATGGTTTTGATTTTACCAGATCGTTTTCAAATTGCAGTCCGACAAGTTGAAGGAAAAACGATCGTTCTTCAACTCGAAGCATCTCTTGCTACACTTTTGCTTAAATCGAAAGTTCCAGGTTGAATCCAACCATGAACCACTACCAAAAACTGCTGCGAATTCAAACCACCGGAAAATCTCTGACTCGAATTACCTCTCAAGTTGAGGCGATCGTTGCCGAGTCGGGAATCGAACTGGGCTTGTGTACGCTGTTCTTGCGACACACCTCCGCCAGCTTGCTGATTCAAGAAAATGCCGATCCTGATGTATTAATCGATTTGGAAAACTTCTTCGCCCAACTCGTTCCCGAAAGCGGCGATTACGTTCACAGTGCCGAAGGACTCGACGATATGCCTGCCCACATCCGCACGGCACTCACCCACACCTCCGAACACATTCCCATTTCTCGTGGCAGACTCGTCCTGGGAACCTGGCAGGGAATCTACATTTGGGAACACCGCCAGCGACGCCACGGGCGGGAGTTGGTGGTTCATGTGAGTAGCTAGCGGTGCAGTAAGTTTGCAAGTTGATCGTTGTAAATTCTGACTCTAATTAGAAAATTTATCGCGATTTAAAATTGAAAGTTCGATATCGTTAACATTCGATCGAAAAATTAGAGTTAATTTTAGTCGATCTTTAGCATCAGTCATACTGATGACTCATTGCTGATTGCTGAATTCTGAGATCGCCGTTTTGCTGCCTGCTGAAACGCCTTGCAATATTGCGAATGTCCGCCGGGAAATGCTACGTTTAACGTTAAGGGATCGTCAGAATCGCGAGGATCTCCGGGACCTTCGATCACCACCCATTTACCATTTTTTTCAGTACATTTGATGGGTTTGCGATTTTTCAGTTCGCCGCCGCTGCTATCGACATAAACCGTAAGATTTGGGCGATCGAACGCGCGACCGATGGATTGGACGAGTTGGAGAAAATTGCGATCGCTACCGCCGCGTTTAGCTTGCAACCCTTCGGGAGTTTCGACGATTTGGCTGGTGACGGTATCGCCCACTCCGACAATCGTCGGCATCAAATTCGGGTCGCAATTTTGTTGTAATAACGCTAATAAATCTCCCTCCGCTTTCGGAGCTTGGCGCACGTTAAAATTTTCTCCAAGGGGATATTTACCCGTGCGTTGGTAGTAGTAGCGATTTAGGAGTGCGAGAACTCCCGCTTCTTTAATTGCCCCTCGCAACATAAATTGAAAATCCGTGGTTCCGGAGGATCGATCGTCGGCAAACCAAACGATTTCTCGATCTGCACTATCTCGTCCTAAATTGGGCGCGTAGTGAATGAAGAAAGAATCAGCTAGTCCGCTATTAGCAGCATCTTGGAGTAAATCTTCCATCAAAACTTGCATCTGTTTTTGAAGATCCTGATAGGCAGAAATATCGTCAAGTGTTTCGTAACAGGTATTGAGATTTGCTGTGGGCGAAGCCACATTATCGAGAACCGAAGAACGAATGCACCGATCAATTTCGGCAGTGGAACAAGAGTGAGGAATCGTTTCAAAAAATGCGCGAAGTTCAGTTTCGATGCGTTGGGGAACCTCTGCTAAAAACGCGAGTTCGGCATCGCTGACCCCCGGATGAGCTACGCAACCATAGCGGTCTTGCCATTGTACCCCTCCCGCCGCCAATCCCGGTAGATAAAACCCTTTTTCATCTAAATTCGTATCGGGCATCGATCGCTTGAGAATACCATTCACCCCTCGCTTGCCGATATGTTCCCCATTGGTGAGGACGAAAAAATGACCGTCAAACGCGGGAACCGCTTCGATATAACGGGGATTGATCGTTCGATCCAACGGATCTTTCACCAATCCCATACAAACGCCGTCGAGATCTTGAACGATGAGCAAATTTTCAGTTTCGGCAAGCAAATCGATAAACGTCGAATGTTCCAGAGAAAGGCTTTGTTGGCAGAGAAAAGACATGAGCGATTGAGTAGAGTCAACACGAACCGAGTATAGATCGTCGTAGGGGAAGTTTACAAGTAATCAGTAATAATTTTACTTCCTAAATCCTTTCCCCCTCTGCCTTCTTCACTTCACCAATTTTTGACGAATCCGATCGACCAAAATGCCCACTTCCGGAAGCGGCAAGCGCATCGCCAACAAGGCAAACAAACCCAATCCCGCAAATCCACCCGCACACAATTCCAATAACAAAATCAAAAACCCTTCCGTCCCCAAAACATTTTGGGTAGACCAGAAAATCAACCGAGCAAACACCCCAGAAATAAAGCTAATCAGCGTTAGCAAAGCGATCGGTTCGACCCATTCCCAAAATGGCAAACCGTTAATTTTGCGATCGAGCAGAACGTATAGAGCCACAGTGGAAATCAAATTCACCCCTACGGTGGAGATAATCAAACCCGCTGCACCAAAAGCATTGATGAAAATCGCATCGAACAGCGCATTGAGAAAAATATTGATAATACTAATCCGAAACGGCGTCGTTCCATCTCCCAGGGCGTAGAAAACCCGCACCAAGACATCCCGCGCCAAATAGACAAACATTCCCAACCCATACGCCACCAGAATCTCAGCCACAAACCTCGACGCTTCCAGATCGAAAGCATAGCGTTCGTATACCACCCGGACGATCGGTTTTGCCAGCGCCATCATCAACGCTCCCAACGGTAACATTGTCAGTGCCGTCAGCATCAACCCCTGGCGGATGCGCTGCTTCAATTCCGCCCAGTTCTGGGGATCGGCAAGGCGGGAAAAGACAGGCATCATCGGCACCAGAATAGCGCTAGAAAGGATGCCGAGGGGAGTTTGCACCAATAATCCCGCATACCCCAACGCCGACGCCGCCTGGGGGATAAACGACGCAAACCACAAATCCGTATAGACGTTGATTTGCATCATCCCCGAAGAAAACGTCGCCGGGCCCATGACGTTGAGAACTTCCTTGACTTCCGGACGGTGAAAATCGAAGCGCAAGCGCAGGGTTCCCAATCCCGATCGCCATTGTGCCACGCTCTGTACCAGCCATTGCAACCCCGCACCGATGAGGGTTCCCCACGCCAGCACCATACCGCCGAGAACGGCATATTCCGGTTGGGTGACTTTTTCCCCCAATTGCCACGCCAGCACCCCCAAACCGCCAATTAAAGCCGTACTGGACAGCAACGGACTGATGGAGGGCAACCAGTACATATCCGCCGCGTTCAGCGTGCCGAAACCGATACCGATCCAACCCGCCAGCAGCGCCATCGGTGCCATAATTTGTAATTGTTGGATGGCGATCGCCCGAATTTGCGGTCCGGTTTCCGTTGCCCCCAACCCCGGTGCCACCAGATCGATGATCGGTCCGGCAAGTAAAATTAAACCCACCGTCACCACCAGTAAAATCCCGCCAATTAGGGTGGTAATAGTTTCCACGATGGGGGCGGATTGGGATCGATCGCGCTTGGCAAGGACGCTAACGATCGCGCTGTGAAAGGGACCGTTAATCCCCCCTAGCAGCACCAACAAGAAACCGGGGACGATATAGGCGTAGGTGTAGGCATCCACCACCACCCCCACGCCAAAGGCAGCGGCGATCGCTTGTTGGCGCACCAACCCGAACACCTTACTGATTAAGGTGGCAATGGCAACGATTCCAGCAATCCCCGCCAGGGAACGAGCAGCATTTCGATCTCGAGACACAAATGCTAAAGAATAAATAAAGGTTTCTCCAACATTTAACCGCAACCTCTGACGCTTTTGTTGGGAGAATTTGTAAATAGACTTGGGGTTTGGGGTTGGGTAATGGGTAATGGGTAATGGGTAATTGGCAAACATCTTCTCCCCCTGCCTCCCCGGCTCCCCCCGCTCTCTTCCTCCCGAACTCCCGAACTCCCGAACTCCTCGAATCCATGAACGACTTCGTTTACAACTACCCCCTGTTGGTTTCCGGCACGTTAGTCAAGCGCTACAAGCGCTTTCTGGCTGACGTGGAATTGGTCAACGGCGAGATCGTCACCGCGCACTGTCCCAATACCGGACCGATGATCGGCGTCAGCGATCCGTGCAGTCCCGTATTGATGTCCTGTAGCACCGATCCCAAGCGCAAGTATCCCTACACGTGGGAAACGATCCAGATGCGCGACGCGCGACGAACGTGGGTGGGGATCAATACGGCGTTGCCCAATCGTATTGTCAAAACCATGCTGGAAAAGCGCCTGCTACCGGAGTTGGGAAACTACAGCCGCATTCAACCGGAAGTAGCGTACGGACGAGATCGCAAAAGCCGGGTGGATTTCGTGCTGTGGGGGGAAGAAGGCGAACCGCCGATTTACGTCGAGGTGAAAAACACCACTTGGGCGGATAACGGACTGGCGCTGTTTCCCGATACGGTGACCACTCGGGGACAGCGGCACTTGCAGGAATTGATGGCGATCGTCCCTCAATGTCGAGCGGTGATGCTGTATTTTATTAATCGGGGTGACTGCGATCGCTTTTCCCCTGGCGATACTGCCGATCCGGCGTACGGTCAACTGTTGCGAGAAGCAGTCCATCGGGGTGTAGAGGTTTTGCCCTGTCGGTTTGAGGTGACGCCGGAGGGAATTCGATATCTCGGTTTGGCGCAGTTGGCGTATTGACAAGCTCGACACCTTCTGTATCCTAGGGAATGGATGAGGGAGCGGCGATACTCCTAAAGGGAGTTACTTGTGCGAGCGTCAATTCATGACCGACGGCATCGCCATTTTCGCAGGAATGCGGTACATCTTGACAGGGAGAACGATCGATCGCCCCCACGGGAGCGATGGATTTCCCACCCGCGACCCCTAGCTAGCCCCTCGAAACGTCGGTTCGCACTCCCCGCTAACCAACAGAAAAACCGCACGACGTATAATCGGTTACAAAAGATGCACTGTTTTCAGTGGTACTAAATGTGCCAGACCGATCGAGCGCTTAAATCATTAGAAACTAAGGAGTTTTTGGCGTGAAAAAAGTAGAAGCAATCATTCGCCCGTTCAAGCTAGATGAAGTCAAAATTGCCCTGGTTAATGCCGGGATTGTGGGGATGACCGTTTCTGAAGTTCGAGGATTCGGGCGACAGAAAGGTCAAACCGAGCGGTACCGCGGATCGGAATATACCGTTGAATTTTTGCAAAAACTCAAGGTCGAAATCGTCATCGAAGACGACCAAGTGGATATGGTTGTCGATAAACTCAGGACGGCTGCGAAAACGGGCGAAATCGGCGACGGCAAAATTTTTGTCTCTCCAGTCGAACAAATCGTGCGGATTCGGACGGGCGAGAAGAACTTAGAAGCCATCTAGCTCGAAGGGTCAGTGGGTGCGGTTTAGCTGTGCCACCTGCCCTCGACTCCATTCATCTTCTATCCTCTCTAGGATTGCCTCGCAATCTTGGGGGTTTTTTTATAGCCAAAGGTAGAAGGAAAGAAAGTAGAGGGGAACTGTCTTGAGCCGGGGGAGCGGGGGGAGCCGGGGAGGCCGGGGGAGCAAGGGGAGAAGATGTTTGCCAATTACCCATTACCCATTACCCATTACCAACACTCAACACCCAACCCCAAACCCCAAATGACCAATGACTAATGACAGGAGAAAAGTTGGCGATCTTGGGGTGTGCCTACTTAGAATGGAAAGTAACGAGGCGTCGATCGATCGTTGCCTCCATTCCAGACCTGTTGCATCGCGATCGTTCTCAATACTTATGGAGATCGAACCCCAAGCACGCATTCCCGATTCATCCGAACCTCTAGAATTCGCCGAACCTCCAACACCCTTATCTTTAAACTACGGGCAACCCCCGTCCCCACTGGATCTGAACCTCGATCTTCAGGTCCGAGAACCACCGGATTTCGAGCTTGCCCGTCCTTCTGCGGTCGGGATTTTAGACGGGGAAAGGGCGGCGGAACCCGAGCGACATTTTCAGGTTTCCCGCATCTCGCGTTCCCTCAGCGATCGCGAACTCCGTTACCCTCGAATTCAAGCCGGCTTAACCTTTGTTGGTTTTGGCGCATTAGGCTTAGTTTGTTTGCTGCTCTATACTCGCGCCCTCCATCCCGAATTCGATTGGGAGGCGCTGGTGAGCGAATATTGGTATCCCTACGCGGGATTGGCGAGTTTGGGGGTCGCGGGTTTAATCGTCCTCGGACGCGAATCGTTGCGATCTTAACGAACTCAACAGCCAGAACTCGGTGCACTCCCACGCGATCGTCGCATGAAAACTGAAGAACTTTTACAACAATATACGATGGGGGAACGCAGGTTCTCCCAAATCAACCTCAGCGAAGCCAATCTCAGCCAGGCGAACCTCAGCGACATCAATTTGAGCGAGGCGAGTTTGATCGTTGCCAATTTGAGCGGTGCGAATCTGTCTCGCGCCAACTTGAGCGGCGCGAGACTCAATGTCGCCAAACTGAATGGTACGAACTTGCGCGGCGCCAATCTCAGCAAAGCCGATTTAAACGTCGCCAACCTTACCCTTGCCGACTTGCGCGGTGCCGTTCTCACCGAAGCAGCGCTAGTGCGAGCGGAAATGATGCGATCGGATTTGAGCCGAGCGGATTTGAGCGATACCAATCTCAGCAACGCCGTCTTGAAGGAAGCCAAAGCCATCGGGGCGAATTTTCGGGGGGCGAATTTCAGCGAAGCCGATCTCTCCCTGGCTAACCTAACGGCTGCCACCCTAGAACGAGCGACGTTGAGACTGGCAAACCTGCAACAAGCGGAGTTGAGTGGGGCAAACCTCCGCAAAGCCGAACTGAAGCAAGTCAATCTCGCCGGAGCAAAATTGGTGAATGCGGACTTGCGGGGGGCGAACCTGCGGTGGGCGGATTTGAGTGGGGCGGACTTAACAGGAGCGGATTTAAAGGGGGCGAAATTGAGCGGGGCGAAATTGACGGGGGCAAAGCTCAGCGATGCCAACTTGCTCAATGCCAGTTTGGTGTATGCCGATTTGGGGGGCGCTAACCTAGTTCGCGCCGATTGGACGGGGGCGGATTTATCGGGCGCGACGCTCACCGGGTCTAAATTGTACGGCGTCTCCCGGTTCGGTCTCAAAAGCGAGGGCGTTCGCTGCGATTGGGTCGATCTCAGCCCGGAGGGGGACGATTCGCAAGTGCGCTGGTTGACCTTTGAGGAGGTGGGACGATTTTTCAATACGACGCCGCCGACAGTGCGCATTGCCATCGAACGGGCGATCGATCCGGCTGCCCATATGGCGATCGCCCTAGCGTATTACCAACTGGCTCGCTACTCTCCCGATTTGCGGATGTGTCCCAGTATTGAAGTCGGCGATCGCCGCACGATTCTAACATTTCGTCTCGAAAATGACTTCAAGTTATTTGCCGTTGCTTGGATGGCGATTTTGCCCTTCCAAGATGCCCGAGTCACCCAACAAAATCTCCTGCATTTAGTGCGATCGTTACAAATTCAAGCTTCGGGAAATATCCAACCTAATCGATTAAAATATATCAAAAAAATAGAAAAATATCTCAATCGCGCGATCGAACTCGAGCGTAAAATTGACAAAAGAAAAATTTTGCTATCGGCATTCGAGTCAGACAGCTTATTTATTCAAGCGCCCACCTCGGTCACGCTAACCAACTCGAGAAACCAAACCTTAGACGTTCATCAAGCGCCAAAATTCAGTCAGTATTCTCAAGATTTTTCTAGAATTTACCCGCTCGAAATTCCCGTTTTGCAACCTGCCATTCAGACGGAAAGTGCTGTGGACGAAGATGTTTTAAGTTTTATAAATTTGCGCTCTTAAGCCCCGTCCTCAAGGCGATCGAGGTTTACCCGTTCGATCGGCGTCTCGGCGTTTTTGCGAAGCAACAACGCCAGGAATATCGCGTAAAATACAATTCATCGATTCAATGTATGGGGTGCGGTTGGATTCTGGCGAAAAATTCGCTTCTCCTAGCCGACTGAGTTGCTAAAGGTATCGGGCTTCAAGAGGTTAATGGGTATGAGTATTCAGGAACTATTAGGAAAATATGCCGCAGGGGAGCGAGACTTCTCGGGGGCAAACCTGACGGAAGCCAACCTGAGTCGGGTGCATCTGTGCCGCGCCAACTTCAGTCGTGCCGTTCTCAGTATTGCCAATTTGAGCGGTTCTAATCTCAACGGCGCCAACCTCAGTTATGCCAAACTCAACGTGGCTCGTTTGAGCGGCGCGAGTTTGATCGGCGCCAATCTCAACGGGGCGCTGTTGAACGTTGCCAACCTGATTCGCGCCAATTTAACCGAAGCCGAACTGGTACAAGCGGCTCTCATTCGCGCCGAGATGATTCGCGCCAATTTAACCCGCGCCAATCTCAGCGAAGCCAATTTGAACGGGGCGGATTTGCGGGAGTCTAAATTCGATCGCGCCAATCTCAGTGGCGCCAATCTCAGCGAAGCCGACGTTCGCGGGGCGTCTCTGATCGAAGCTAACTTAAGCGAAGCCAATTTAAACGGCACGGATTTGAGCAAGGCGGATCTCGGCGGCGTCGAACTCCGGGATGCCGAACTGCGGCACGCCAATTTACATCGGGCGAACCTGCAAGGGGCGAACTTGCAAGGGGCAAACTTGCGGTGGGCGGATTTAAGCGGGGCGGATTTGCGGTGGGCGGATTTGAGCGATGCCAAGTTGAGCGGAGCCAACTTAATCGGCGCCAACCTCAGCCACGCTAACCTGCTCAATACCAGCTTGGTACATGCCGATCTCACTCAAGCGAATTTGATGTGGGTGCACCTCGAAGGTGCCGATCTCAGTGGGGCGATTTTAACCGGAGCGAAGTTACACGGGGTGTCTCGCTTTAACCTCCGCACCGAAGGCATGAGTTGCGATTGGCTCGATTTGAGTCCTCACGGGGATTACAGCCGGGTTTGCCGCTTTACCCCCGATGAATTTCAGAAATTTTTCAATCAAATTCATCCGATGGTGCAGATCGTTATCGATCGCCCCCTGTCTCAAGCAGCGAATTTTGCCCTCGCCGAAACCTACTATCACATTGCCAAACAATACCCGGAACTCAGCTTGTTGCCCAGTATCGATGTAGGGCATCGGCGGACGACGCTATCGTTTAAGGTGGATGTCGATGAGTTGTTATTTCCCACCGCTTACGTGGCGATTTTTCCCTTTGCCGATGCCGAAGCCACCCAAAAAAGCGCGATCGCCCTCCTCAAATTCATGCAGGTTAAGGGATCGGAGGTTTTGGACGTCCAAGATGCCAATCGAGTTGCCAAGCTCAGCGTGTCGATTCTCAAAAAAATGCGGCGAGCTAGTGCCATCGATCGACCCTCGGTGTCTTCTCAAACTGGGGCGGAATCGGAATTTTTTAACGCTCCCACCCATGTGATTTTGACCAATTCTAGCGCTCACAGTTTGAGTCTCTATCACAATCCCTTATTTGGCAAACGCTATCTCCCGAGTGTGGAGACCATCGCTTCCAACCCGGCGAATGAGGCAACTCCGAATCCGATCGTTTTGCCCCCTCAAGGGTTAGCTTTGGAGTTTATCCAGGGGTTTTATTCCCTCGATGAGGGTCTTTCGACGGTCAATCTGGGACAGCAGGTGGGCGATCAAGAGTAAACGGGTGGGGAACGCGGCGGGAAACCCGATTCTCGGCTCCTAGCCGAGTCGTATCGACAGCTTTGCGAACCGTTCGGAGAATTGAAAAGATTTTGAGAATAACCCGGACTGAAGTGACAAATAGCAAGGTTTTTGCTGATGGCTGATAGCTATAAAACCTTGCGATTTGGCGATCCCCGGCGTATAGCTATCTTACAAGGAGCGATCGCGGTATAGTGGAGGCAATCTTGGCGTTTTGCAGGTGAAAAGCATGAAACTGAAAGCCTTCAGTACCGCAGCCATCATAGCTGGATGCAGCATTCTGACTCCGATGGTCGTTTGGTCGCAGCCCAGCCCTACGGGCAGTCGCGAACCTGGCTTTTGGCAGCCGGAAGTCAATGTCGATCCCAACCAACCCGTAACGGTGATTATTTCCAATCAAACCGGACTGCCTCTAACCTATAATTCTTACTCCGCTTCTGTCAGTGGGGAACGCATTATCGATGATCGAGATCTGCCCGCCAACGGAACGGCTCAAGTCAACGTGGGAATCAGCAGCGAGTTGGCAGATATTGCTAGTATCAATATCTACAACGCCGACGGCGCCGTGTTGCTCTACGATTTTAACGCTCGAGGCAACCAAGTCACCGTGCGAGTTCGCTTGCGCTTGGAAGATTCCACCGAAGAACCGGATTTAGCTGTATATATCGATGAAAATGGTCGGGTGTATGCCTTTTAGTCGTGTTGAATGGGTATTGATCGAGATTTAACTCTTATCGTCACCTCATACAATCTTAGGCCCTCCCTTTTTAGAAGTGGAGGGCTTTTTCAGGAGTTGGGGAGTAAGAGAAGGCAGAACACAGAAGGAGCGGGGGGAGCAGGGGGAGCAATAATGGTGCGTTTCGTTCCTCAACACACCCTACTCCCAAACCCCAAACCCCAAACCCCTAACTCATCCAACACCGTTCTAGAAAACTGACGAGTTCTTGACGGGGGGCTGAGATCGATCGAACGGCACTCCACAGTTGAATGGCGGCTTGCAGGCTGGGGACTCGAACTCGCAACGGTTGGTAGAGTTCGCAATGACAGGGAATATCGAGTTCTTGCAAGCGCTGGTACACGAGCCAGCGATCGCACGGGGAAAGACCGACAATCTGGAGAGTTTCGGGGGATTCGGGTTGTAAATTCACGCTTAGCGATCGAGGGGGAACACTACAAGGGGATCGCGCAATCCATAATTCGACTATATCGTTATTGAAATTTTTTAGCAACTAATCTGAGAGAGATGAAGGCAAGCGATCGACCCCGAAGCTCCGAAACTTCCCATATAATCAGGGCGATCGAGCAGTCCGATTGGGGAATCGCCGAACCTCAATCGCGATCGCCTCAAAGCTAATCAGTAAAATCTATCAATTATCGAGACAAGAATTTTTATTAAAAAAAATTTAGAAATCTACAGAATTGTGTCATCGATTCCCCACCATCTTTAAAAATCTTGAAAACTTTTATACAACTCGATCGAGGGCATTACCTTAGATCTATCGAACCGTCAGCATTGGGTCGTTGGTGTGCGGGCGATCGGTTTGCAAGTCTAGCAGGCGCGTTTCGCCCACAGAGATGCGGCAGTTTTCCACCCAGTCTGACCGCTGGAGTTTCAATGCTGAATGCCGATTTCAAACGCTTGATCGCAAGGAGTCATCATGGAAAAACCACAAGACTATCGCTTAGTTTGCACCCTCTCTTTTGGGGACATCTACGGTCAAATCATTATTTGGTTAATCGTCATATTTCTCAGCCTAGCTTCTGCATTAGCCTTATGGAGTAGCGCTCGCGAAATCTATGCGTTGCTAACCGTAGGACTGATTTTGGTATTGTCCTTACCCTTTTTACTCTTTGCATTTGTTACGACTTTGCTCAATCATATCGAGTTAACGGCGATCGATTCCGCTGAAGAAAAAGCCAAATTAGAAGCGCGGCGAGCCTCTCGACCGAAAACGGCGTAGACTGACTAGAGAGGTTAGTTGTTAGTTGTTAGTTGTTAGTGGTTAATTGCTAACCGCTAACCGCTAAAATCCGGAAAATTTGCCATGCTAGAACACGATGTCGTTATTGTTGGGGGCGGATTGGCTGGCTGTCGGGCAGCCGTGGAAATCGCCCGCACCGAACCCGGCTTAAACATTGCCGTCGTTGCCAAAACCCATCCCATTCGATCGCACTCCGTCGCCGCCCAAGGGGGAATCGCCGCTACCCTGAAAAACGTAGACGATGCCGATAGCTGGGAAGCCCACGCTTTCGATACCGTCAAGGGTTCCGACTATCTCGCCGATCAAGATGCGGTGGCACTCCTCACCCAAGAAGCCCCCAACGTCGTCATCGATCTCGAACACATGGGGGTGCTGTTTTCCCGCTTAGACGACGGACGCATCGCCCAACGTGCATTTGGCGGACATTCCCACCGCCGCACCTGCTACGCCGCCGATAAAACCGGACACGCCATCCTCCACGAATTGGTCAACAACCTGCGTCGCTACGGCGTGACGATTTACGACGAGTGGTACGTGATGCGCCTGATTTTGGAAGAGGGGGCAGCGAAGGGCATCGTCATGTACCGCATCGAAGACGGGGAGATTCGAGTCGTTCGTGCCAAGGCGGTGATGTTCGGCACGGGGGGATACGGTCGCGTTTTCAACACCACGTCCAATGATTTTGCCTCGACTGGGGACGGGTTGGCGATGGCGGCAATGGCGGGACTGCCCTTAGAGGATATGGAATTCGTCCAGTTTCACCCCACGGGGTTGTATCCGGTCGGGGTGCTGATTTCCGAGGCGGTACGGGGGGAAGGGGCGTATTTAAAGAATGCAGCGGGCGATCGATTTATGGCAACTTATGCCCCATCGAGAATGGAACTCGCCCCTCGCGATATTACCTCAAGAGCGATCGCGACGGAAATCCGCCAAGGACGCGGCATCCATCCCGATGGCAGTGCCGGAGGACCGTTCGTCCATCTGGATTTGCGCCACATGGGGAAAGAGAAGATTATGAGTCGGGTTCCTTTCGCCTGGGAAGAGGCGCATCGCTTGGTGGGGGTTGATGCAGTACATCAACCGATGCCCGTTCGTCCGACGGCACACTATTCGATGGGGGGAATTCCCGTCAATACGCGGGGACAAGTTCGCAGCAGTGCAGACGGTTTGGTAGAAGGGTTCTATGCCGCCGGAGAATGCGCTTGCGTGTCGGTTCATGGGGCAAATCGGTTGGGCAGTAATTCGCTGTTGGAATGCGTGGTATACGGGAAATTAACGGGAAGTGCGATCGCTTCTGACGTTCCCAAGCGCAAGTTTCCCGAGGTGGACGAAGGGCGATATTTGCGGGAAGCGAAACAGCAAATTCAAGAACTATTAGATCGATCGGGCGAAAACCGCATCAACTCCGTCCGTCAAGCCTTGCAAGATGCCATGACCGAATATTGCGGCGTTTTCCGAACGGAAGAATTAATGCGACAAGGCATCGAGAAACTGGGAGAATTGCAGCAACAAGCTCAGAATGTTTATCTCGACGATAAAAATCAGTTGTGGAATACGGAAATTGTGGAAGCGCTGGAATTACAGAGTTTAATCGTCGTCGCCCAAACCATTTTAACTTCGGCTTTGAACCGCCAAGAAAGTCGGGGCGCGCATTTTCGAGAAGATTTTCCCCAACGCGATGACGAGAATTTCCTCAAACATACGCTTGCTTATTATTCTCCGGCTGGAATCGATTTAGCGACGATGCCTGTGGTCATTAATATGTTTGAACCGAAAGAACGGAAGTATTGACGATCGATTACAATTCAAACATAAACAGCGATCGAGGGTAAAGTCGCAAAATGACACAAACTGCGGTAAAGAAATTCTCCTTAGAAGAGTACCATCGCCTCGCCGAAATCGGGTTCTTTCAAGAAGACGATCGGATCGAATTAATTCGTGGAGAAATTGTCAAAATGGTTGCCAAAGGAACGGCTCATGTTTTTTGCTGCCGAAACTTAATTAAGGAACTTTCCTTGCTAATTGAAGATCGAGCAATTCTCCAATGCCAAGATCCGATTACCCTGCCGAATAATAGCGAACCGGAACCCGATTTCACGATCGCCCGTCCTCGAGAAGATCGTTACTTATCTCACCATCCGTATCCGGAAGATATTATTTTAGTTATCGAAATTTCCGATTCGTCATTAGAATACGATCGCGCGGTCAAATTACCCCTGTACGCCGAAGCGGGAATTCCCCACTATTGGATTGTCAATTTACTCGAGTTGCAGCTAGAAGCTTACAGCAATCCCTATCAAAAAGTACGAGGAGATTTTGACTACAGCCAGAGACAAATTTTATTGCCCAATTCCAGTATTGCATTACCGGAATTGGGAGATCGATCTCTCGACTTATCCCGAATTTTCCCGAAAACAGCGTAATCGAATTGAGAAGTTTTCGGGATCGATCGTACGGTACTTATTTTAATAACGAGACATCGATCCGATTCATGCGAAACTTAACGCGCTTCTGGAAATTAGGCAAGGGAAGGCGCCGCGACAGCCAATCGAGTACCATCAGAGGCAAACCGTAACGCTGAATGCGGATGCGGATGCGCGACAGCCGATCTTGTATTTTTAATTGTAGCTGCATTTTGGCATCGACTTTGAGTCGCCGCAATCCGCTAAGTGTATAGCCTCGAGCGACAAGCATCTCAGAAATTCGTGCTTCTGCGAGTTGAATTTGACGCTTGTTAAATTGATGTTGCCACAATCCGACATACCTCGGATCGGGTAGTCCGTAAGTGCTAGTTTGATGATACGTCATCATTGCCGGATGGTAGGATACGCCCAGAAATTGGCAAATCCGATCGAGGGTTTGAACGGGTTGGCAAACTAACTCTTCATAAGTTATTTCTAGTTTTCTTTCATTGGGAATTCGATCGCGAATTTTGTCCCACAATCTTTCGGCTTCCATCCAACGTTCCGTTGCCAGCCAGGGATTTCCCGACCAACCTTTTTCCCGAATGCAGGAGTAGGCAACATCTCGACCGTCGCGAACCATGTGGATGAATCGAGCTTGGGGCCAAAGTTGCAAGAGGCGATCAAAATGGAAATGGCTGACTGCACAGAGAATCGGTTTGCGATCGCGCTTTTGTTCGAGAAAACTATTGACGAGTTCCGGATAGCTTAAAGTTCGATCGATTCTGAGATTTCGACCTTGAAAAATTCGATTGGTTTCCAACCATTGATAGTAGCGATCGAGTTGGGGAAACTCTCCCGTATTGGAGATGAGATGGGTCATAAAGTCGATTTCCTCCGAGCAGGCGATTTGAGGATGGCAATCGAGCATCAACCGCAGGTGAGTCGAACCGGAACGACCGGAGGCACAAATGAAACAAGGTCGATCGTCGATCGATGCCTGTTGGCGATCGATCTGATGTGAGATCGACTGTGGCGTTGCGAGAACCATAGGTATTGACTCCTTAAGAGAAGGTGGGGAAAAGCAACTCGCCAATGATGTTTGAAAAGGTTAATTTCAAATTAAGATTGGGTTAAGCTAACACGTTAACGACTAATCTGTCTCGGTAATAACCTCTACATTGCCCAAAATTAACCAAATTTTTACCTTGTGACATAAAACATATTGTGCCGATCGACCGAAAAAGTTTGCTGTGGCTTCGTTTTGAGCTCTTTTAGACGAGCGACATAAATCTTAAATATTTTGTAAAGCGCTCCTACCAAAACCCCTCGAATGGCAGTTTCACGCAAGCTTTTTCCCTGGGTTAACTCGCTTTTTGAAATATTTTATTGCGTGTAAATACGTATTTATATGCAATAAAATCGACAAATACAGTTTTATGTATCCAAATTTTTCAGTATTTATACTGAGGTTTGCGAGGTGGAGATCGCGATTTACTCCGAAAAAATAGCAACGCAACGACTCGCACAGGCAGCGAAGAGACCTCTCCAGAAATCCCAACAACGATCGACGTTTAGAGCAAAACGATCGCGCCACCGATCGCCATGACTGCTAGTCCTCGAGACGTTTTCGCCAACAAAATGAATCCTAGGTGGCAGTGGTAAGATCGATCGACACACCGATCTTTCGATGTTCCCTGATCGATATCATCTAAACGGATGCCAACCGCTCATCGACCCACGACCGATCTCCCAGTTTGGGCAAAAGCCATTACCCGTACTGCGACGGAGTTCCCCCGCACGCCGCTTCCCCTTCTCTGCGGAAAAATACCGGAAGGATTGCGGGGAACGCTCTACCGTAACGGACCGGGGCGTTTGGAACGGGGGGGAATGCGGATGGGACATTGGTTCGACGGCGACGGGGCAATTCTAGCCGTTGACTTTACCAACGAGGGGGCAACGGGAACCTATCGCTACGTCCGAACCCAGAAGTACCGCGAGGAAGAGGCAGCGGGCAAACTCCTCTACGGCAATTACGGCATGGTGGCACCGGGATCGCTGTGGCAGCGATGGAGCAAATCCGTCGGCAACGTAGCGAATACGTCGGTTTTGGCACTGGACGATCGCCTGTTAGCGTTGTGGGAAGGTGGCAAACCCCATGCCTTGGACTTGCAAACCTTGGAAACGCGGGGACTCGACGATTTGTCGGCATTGGGGAAAAACGGCTGTTATTCCGCGCACCCCAAACGCGACGGACAAACCGGGGAGATTTTCAACTTCGGCGTGACGGTGGGACGTCCGGCAATTCTGAATTTATATAAAAGCGATCGCACGGGGAAAATCATGCAAACTTCGGCAACCCCCCTCGATCGCATGCCGATGCTGCACGATTTCGTCTTGGCGGGGCAATATCTGATCTTTTTCCTGCCGCCAATTCAGATGAAACTCTTTCCGGTACTGCTGGGGTTATCGAGTTTTAGCGATGCCATGGTTTGGCAACCGGAATGGGGAACGCAGATTTTAGTGTTCGATCGCCAAACCCTGGAATTGGTGAGTCGGGGGGAAGCCCAACCTTGGTTTCAGTGGCACTTTGCCAATGGATATCAGGAAGAGTCGGGAATCGTGGCGATCGATTTTGTCCGTTACGACGATTGGACGACCAATCGTCGTCTCAAAGAGATCGGTGCGGGAAAAACGAACACGATCGCCGAAGGAATGCTGACTCGCGTGCGCTTAGATGCCAAAACCGGAAAAGGGGTGGGAAGTGAGCCACTGAGCGATCGTCCCGGAGAATTTCCCAGCGTGCCCCCCTCGCAAGTGGGGCGCGAAGCATCGCAGATTTATCTCTCTTGTCATCGCCGCCATGCCGACATTGCCCGAGAACTCTACGGGGCGATCGCCTGTATCGATTGCCACATGGGAACTTGGCAAGAATTCGACTTCGGGGAAAATCGCTATCCCACCGAACCGATTTACGCGCCGGATGCCTTCGATGCCGAGCGGGGTTGGGTGACAACCGTAGTTTACGACGGCAATACTGACACGAGTGAAGTTTGGGTATTTGCGGGCGATCGTCTCGACGACGAACCCGTCTGTCGCCTCGGTTTGCCCCAAGTCGTGCCGATGGGATTTCACGGGACTTGGAAACCCCATAATTGAACCCGTACTGAGGTTAGGTTAATTCCTTTCAAACAACCGGGTAGCAAAATTTTGCGATCGCGTGGGAGACAGCGCTCGAGCTTTGAGAATCGCCGCCGCCAGGAACGCATAAGAAATCACCCCCACCACCACCAACAAACCCGTATCCAAAAATCCAGCGGTATTCCACAGCGCGTGCAGTCCCGCCGCCGTCAGCAACCCCACCCCCAAGGTTCGCCAGCGCTTCGAGGGGATTAAAACGCTCAACCCGATGGCATAGCCGAAATAGCCGCTATACGCCATATGTCCCGCAACGGAACCTAAAATCCGGGCGATCAGCAGTTGCAATCCCGCCTCTCCCCCCAAATTTTGAATGGCGTTGGGGACGTACTGTCCCAAAGTTTCCAACAGCGTAAACCCCACTGCCGAAGCCGTTCCCAGTAAAATTCCATCCAGGGGTTCCCAGATACCGAGGCGATCGCGCCACGGCGAAGGCAATCCTCGAGCGATAAAATAGAGGACAAACAAGGGGACGGCTTTGAGCAATTCTTCCAACAATCCCGCCCCGAAAAACATCCGAATGGTTAGCTCTACGAGATTGAGGCTTTCTCCCGGCGAGGGAAACTGACCGGGCAAAATCTCCCGAAACACGTAGATAAACCCATTGAGAACGGGGCTGAGCAGCAGGAGAACAGTAGCGTACCCCGTCAGAAACAAAACCCACCACGGCTTTCGCTTGCCGCACAGTTGGTAAACGAAGTAATATGCCATCCCGGCAATATAGAAGCCAATTGCCCGGTTGAAAATCTCCGGGTTGCCGACGGTGGCAAACATGACCGCCACGAAACCGACGGTAATGATGGCGGGAATGAAGTAAGCTTTGTGGGTTAACTCCCCCCCTGTAGAGAGAATGGGGAACAGTTTGGTGAAGGTGACGGTAACGGGATCGGCAACGACGGGAGAATGCACGACGGTGGGAGCCGACGCAAAAACGACCTCGAACCGAAATTCCGCGCCATTTTGCCCGAGGGCGATGGTATCTCCCGGTTGCAACACCTGAGAGCCCCGCAGTTGTTGTCCGTTAAGATAAGTACCGTTGGCACTGTCGAGGTCGCAGAGTTCCCAATGGGGGTTGGGAGTGGTGCGGGGGCGGATGACGGCATGGCGGCGGGACACCATGCCGTGGTTGTGGCTGTCCAAAACCAGATTGCAGCTCGGATCGCGCCCGATAGTCACCTCTCGATCAAGCGGCAATTCCCACTCACCCCCAATCCCCACTGTATGGGTCGATCGTAAATATCCGCGATCGGGCATAACAATTGCTAATTGGTTATTCGTGATTCGTGTCGAATCGGTAATCGGTAATCGGTAATTGGTGAAAAACCACTTATTACTTATTACTTCAAACCCCAAAACCCAAACCCCCAACCCCCAATTTACGAATTGGCATTGGCATCGCGAACGGCTGCCAGGAAGCAGACAATACCCAGGGGAATGCTGAGGGCGAGGATGATGCCCGTTAATAGCGTGCCGTATTGGGGCGTTCCCGAAGATAGCTCGAAGACAGAACCCACAGCCGCAATGCCCGCGACGCAAGCTCCTGCCAGGAGCAAACCGCTTTTCGGTGTTGTTACCATAATTTTAGAATCAGCCTTTGTGAGTTAGCGAACGGGTTTGACATCGCGCACGGAGAATCCTTCTTTGCTGAGGGCTTCCGTCATCGCCAATTGGTTATCGACGCGATCGACAAATAGCACGCCGTTGAGGTGATCCATTTCGTGCTGGATGACGCGGGCCGGTAAATCGTTGAAGCGGCGGGTTTGCGGGCGACCGTTTTCGTCTTTATAAGAGACTTCAATTTCCTCGGGTCGCTTGACATCCAGAAAAACGTTGGGAATGCTCAGACAGCCTTCTTGGGCGACGGCAATTTCCTTGCCGAAACTTTTAATGACGGGATTGATCAGCACCAAAGGCGGCGTTGCCGCATTTTCCCAATCTACATCGACCACGAGAATTTGCTTGTGAATGCCCACTTGTGGTGCTGCTAGACCGATCCCGTCGGAGGTGTACATGGTCTGCAACATCTCTTTGACCAGTTGGCGAATGCTGTTGTCTACCCGAGCGATCCGCTTAGTCGGCTGACGCAGAACGCGATCGCCCATATAGTGCAATTCTAAAGGCGCTTTATCTAATTTTTTCTTTTCAACGAGAATTTTAGTCGCGGTTGCCATGAATTTTACGGATAATTTAAGGGCAAATCGAGATGGAAATGATTTTGGTTCTTCTTCAATCTTAACAATTGTCGGGTGTTTGGGGTTGGATGTTTGTTCTGGGTAATGGGTGATGGGTTGATCGATCTCCAGTCATCGTCCCCTCCGGCGAAGGTTCGGCGTCTTCAGAGGGGGTAGGGTTGGGAACTTCTGAATTCTTCGCAGCTTCCCGTTCTCGTTTGGCTCGAGCCTGCTGGGCGATCGCACTCAGGCGAGCGTAAAATTCCGATCGATCGGCGTCCGGCGTAAACTGACCGATCGTGGGCGGCGGGGTTTCTTTGTCGCCAGTTGGGGACATTTCTGTCGGGGCTGTATCGGCGGGGGAATCCGCTGCGGAAGCCTCGCTCGCATTCCCCGGTAAGTTGTTGCACACCAAACACTCGAAATCGTAGTTAAAGTGTTGGAAAACTTGATGCCGACGCTGCCAAACTTCTAAAATTTGACTGACGGAAATGGCTTTATATCGACCTTGGTAAAGCGACTCGATAATCGCCAAACGAATCCAAGATGCGGGATAGCGATCCAACCACTCCTCGAATAAGACGTCGGCAGAGGCATTTCCCAACTCGAAATAATAGTTCAGCAGTGCCACTGCGTCGGTGGCAATGGGGTTTGCCCCGAGTTCGTTGTTATCCAAGCTCGACATTCACATCAAGTAGTGACATTGACTGTTGCTTCTTATCTTAGGGCAGAAGGTCGTGAATCATGGGTAAATAGACGGCGATCGATGGCGGGTGACCCGTAATCCGAACGAGTTGACGTTGTTGCTGCCGAGGAAGGGCGATCGATCTTCCGTCACGCGAACTCGCATTTTGGGAAATCCCCCTCCATGATGAGACAAAAAGTGGCAACAAATCTTAAAATAGTAGAAATGAACTTCTAAACTCTGATTGTGTCCCCATGGATCTACTCGTTAGATCTGGGGACATTTTTTTGCCTCTCTTACGGGAACTGGGATCTGGGGTTGGTTATTGGTTATATCGATGACCTAAATGTTGGCTACACACACTCTCCCCCAGCTCCCCCAGCTCGGGATTTGTAGCAGCATTAAGTAAAAACCATATTAGTGGTTATTGGTTGTTTGTTAACTTCTTCACCCCCTCCTGTCCAGGCTTCTCCGGCTTCCCCAGATCCTCTTAAACAGCAACAGTTCAACCCATACTGACGTTAAACCGAGTTCGTCGGGCGAAAACCTCGCCCACTGCCAACATTCGGCGATCGGATCTGCATTTCCGGGGTCAGTGGTTTATAATCGATAAGAGTCTAGTTGACTAACTTCATGATGTTTATTAGGAGGATCTCGAATGACCCAAGTGGTTGTGGGTGAAAACGAAGAAATTGAATCAGCCCTACGTCGATTTAAGCGTCAAGTTTCTAAGGCGGGAATCTTCGCCGACATCAAGCGTCGCCGCCACTTTGAAACCCCCATCGAAAAGCGCAAGCGCAAAGCCATAGCTCGGCGCAAG
Source organism: Oscillatoriales cyanobacterium M59_W2019_021 (assembly GCA_015295945.1). Lineage (GTDB taxonomy): Bacteria > Cyanobacteriota > Cyanobacteriia > Cyanobacteriales > Geitlerinemataceae > DVED01. The sequence continues at coordinate 34,736 of DVED01000111.1, forward strand.
AAACGTTTTCGTTAATTTTCCCTTTGTCCTTTGTCACCCAGCAAAGACAAAGGACATTTCTTATCGACTTTCAGCAATGCCAACTTCTTGTAATTTTTGCAAGAAAAACTCTTCTAGGGTTGGGCGGGTCAAACTCAACGACACGAGTTGAGCGTCCATCAAGCGCAAGCTTGCCAGAAAATCCTCAACGTTTCCCTGAAGTTCGCCCTGCCAATAGTTTGATTCCAGGCGAACCGTCGGCATCCACTCTTTCAACATATCGAGTTGACCCCCTCGTCCCCGCACTTGATATCGGTCTTCCGTTCCCAACAGATCGCCGAGGGAACCCGAGCAAATCAAGTCTCCTCGGGCGAGGATGGCGACGCGATCGCAAATTTTCTCGACATCTGCCAGAATGTGGCTGTTAAAAAAGATGGTCTTCCCGCGTTCTTTCAGGGCGAGAATCGTTTCTCGCATTTGGTAGCGTCCCATGGGGTCGAGTCCAGACATCGGTTCGTCTAAAAACAAAACATCCGGATCGGCAATTAAGGCTTGAGCCATGCCCAATCGCTGGAGCATCCCTTTAGAATATTGCTTGAGGGGTTTTTGACGGGCTGTCGATCGATCCAATCTCACGAGATCGATCGTTTCGGGAATGCGCTGCCTTCGGACGCTAGCGGGGATCTCGAACAGTCCGGCAGCAAATTCCAAAAATTCCCACGCTGTTAAATAGTCGTAAAAATAGGGATTTTCCGGCAAGTATCCCACTCGATACCGGGCGCGACGATTGCCGAGAGGATAGCCGAACACGCCTCCCCGACCAGATGTCGGTCGCACGATGCCTAATAAAATCTTCAGTAACGTCGTTTTTCCCGCACCGTTGGGACCGAGCAAACCAAAGGTTTCTCCCCGATACACTTCCAACGAGCATCCAGCCAGGGATTCGATCGTTTGATTCAACCAAAAGCCGGTTCGGTAACGCTTGCGAATTCCTTCAGCCCAAACGGCAATCGGGCGAGGGTCTCCGGTGGGTTCGATTGGGGAAGCTACGGGCATAGCTCGGTTATCGCAAGGAAATCATTCAAGGAAATTAGGCTGATTGTTTTGGAGAGTTTCGAGGCACTCATCAGGTATAGTCCGCGATCGACACCGCTTGACTTCACTCCTCACACACCAGCACTCCGCACTCGAAACGAGAGATCGCGCCACTGACCCCTGACGCCGACTTCTCGAATTAGGCAGATAGGGAGACGAGGGTTTTCCCTATCTGCGAACCGCTACTCCTCACACTTTAACTCCGCACTCGGGGTTAATTCGCACTAGGTCGTATGCCGATATGCCAACTATTGGGGCAGTAAAGCCATCGGATCGATCGCTCCCTGTCCGGGGGGGTGTACCTCGAAGTGCAGGTGAGGTCCGGTACTGAAACCGGTGCTACCCATCTCCGAGATTTGCTCCCCTTGCTCGACCCGCTGTCCCTCGCTGACGAGGATGCGATCATTGTGAGCGTACAGGGTGACGCTACCGTCAACGTGGGTGATTTCGACGAGATTGCCGTAGCCGCCATCATTCCAAGACGCATAGGTGACGACTCCCGCTGCTGCCGCTACAATAGGCGTACCGACATCGGCGGCAATATCGATGCCCTTGTGCATCCGACCCCAACGCCACCCGTAACCCGAAGTCAAAGCCCCGCGAGCGGGCCAAATATATCCTTCGAGTTTTTCGTTGTACCCCGCCGAAGACGGTTTGGGGAGATACGCTTGGGGGCTTTGCAGTGCGGGCAGTTCTGGAGAAACGAGCTGGGGCGCGCGAATGGGGGCATAATTTGCAGCACCCAGGGGAGCGACGCTCACTTCGGACTCTTTATCCGTCGTCTCACTAGACGCGGCGATCGCAACGGTTGTTTCGTCAGCCGTTGAATTTTCGTCACTTTGCAACTCTTCGTCGGCGAGTGCGTGGGGTTGCGCCCACGGCGTCAGACCCGCCGATTGCAGGGCGGCTGCATGCTGTTCGGGGTTAAACTCGGGATTGATTTGTCTGACCGATTCAGCTAGCTCGATTTCCTCCGACGCAGCAGCGGAATCTTCCGGCGGACTGGGAATCGCCGCCGCGACATTCGGTTCCTCCCGTCTCACGCGAGATTTGGCGCGAAGTTGGCTGACTTCCGATCTCAGTTCTTCCACATAGGCGTTGTTCGCCGTTTCAGTATGAGGTTTGAGCTTGCTAGCCAAACGCTGAGCTGCATCTTCGGTTTCATTGTTACCCGCCCAAGAGATTTGGGGTGCCGGAGCGGTGGGAACCACCTCGGGCGTCGGGCTTTCCGTTTCGCCTTCTGCCAGAATCAATTGGGTTTCTTTCGAGTCTGGGGAAATCGACTGGGTCGCATCGGCATCTTCCTCCGTGGCTTCCAGGATTGCCACTTTAGGCTCGCTGGCTTTCACCGCTTTGGGGCTGGAGGCAAGCTGAGTGCCGAAGACCGACAACACTGCCGGGGTAATGCGTTTGACACCGGGAGGAAGCGCGATCGACTGACCGATTTTCAGTAATGTGGGATCGTTGATGGGGTTGATGGCTTCTAGCTCGTCCTCAGACACCCCGTACTGGCGGGCGATCGAGTAGAGCGTTTCTCCCTGGGCGACTTGGTGTACGCTTCCAGAGGCTGCCGCTGGTGCTGACCTGTCCGGAGCGAGGCTCGGAGGGGTTAAGTCCCCATTGGGAAGCGTTTCAGTCGCACCCAAGCGGGTGTTGGGGGAAAATTCTGAATGGGGTGCGATTTGATTCGCAGGAACCCGTTTGACCGACGGGGAATGGGTTGGGGCGATTGCCGCTCCGGATGGGAAAACCTTCAATGGGCGATCGATACTGTCAGGCTGATTCGACAACGGCGCAGAAGAATCGAAATCTTTCACCGCTTGGGTTTTAGAGATTGACTTGCGGAGATCGACCTTGTCAATCGACCCGATCTCGGCGGAATACACGCGATCGGCGTTCCAGGCTTCGCTGGGAGCTAGATCGACAGAAGACTCTACCGCGTCAACTTGGGGAACGCCAACTCCGCCGGAGGCAGAGGGAGAGAAAGTCGTATGAGAGCTGGCGGTGTCTGGTTCCGCTGCCATGGCAGAATCTCTTTGACCCGGTAGAATGAGGCTAGAAGCCCCCATAGAGATTGCCAGCCCGATCGTCGCAGCCGAGAGACGCACTCGACGATTGCTTTCGCCCTGGGATGACTTCAACAGTGCCGTGGTAGCCTTTGCATCTGCTTCGCACGCCAGGGCAGAATTAACTTGATTCGGAAATGCTCGTTTCAAAAAAACGACCTCCTAGTAAGTAACCAATGATGAGCAGTCTTGAGCTTGACTAGCCGATGAACCTAGACGTGATGTCAATCACCCTAAGAGCCGATCCAAATCACTGACAGTTAAGATGCTTAAGAAAGATTAACGCAGCTTCTGGGAAATCGCAACTAGGGACTGTTGGAAACTCTTGGGTTTTTGTCGGTCAAAGGACTGTTGCTCAGTCGATAGTGCACCCTAACCGTGCAGTCGAACGGAACGTTGACTGCCGGATTCGGAGTTCAGACAGTTGGGAAACTGTCCGAGCCTAAACGAAAATTTACGCTGTTTTCTGGTAAAACAGCAAGTCGGGATCGGGGCAAAATCAAAGGACGCCGATTCGGTTGCCCTCGGCAATTTCGGGAGCGACGCGGACGCATTTTCCTTACGGCGTAAGGCTTTGAACGCAATGAGGCTCGGGTGTAGACGGCTCTCGATACCGCTCGAGGTTTGATAGAAATTTCTTATCAGATTGCCGCCGCGTAGGAGATCGTCGATAGTTGCATAGCTTTGCAGTCTACTAATGTTACGTACTGGGGATTTCTGTCGGGTCATCCAGTCACAGGGTTGTGAAGCCTCTCGAAATTTTGAGCGGTATATATTTATTGTGTGTAACATTAATTTGCGAAGCGTTACACAACATCTAAAAGTCCCAATTGGCGTCGAGCTTCAAAGAGTCCTAATGCCGCACTCACCGACAAATTCAAGCTGCGAACGCGGGGTTGCGCCATAGGGATATGCACCGTCGCATCGCAGGCTGCCAAGACTTCGGTGGATAGCCCCAAAGTTTCGCTGCCGAATAATAACCAGTCGTCGGCTCGGAAAGAAAACTTAACATAACTATACTCTCCACGAGTGCTAAACCCGATCCAACGTCCTCCTTGTTGTTGGCACGCCGTTTGAAAGATTTCCAGAGAGTCGTGATAGTGCCATTCGACGTAGGGCCAATAGTCCAAACCCGCTCGCTTCAAATAGCGATCGTTGATTTGGAAGCCGAGGGGTCCGACTAAATGCAGCGGAGTTCCCGTAGCCGCGCAAGTTCGGGCAATATTTCCCGTATTGGGCGGAATTTGGGGGTGAATCAAAGCTATTCGAGGCATATCGGGCAGAATTGATAATAGTACGGTTTCAAAATCGGCAAACTTCCTTGGCGATCGCGGTTGGCGGCGATTGATGTGGCACACCCGACCGGAGAACGCCATCTGTCGATCGATAGTTTTTTTTAATCATTGGTGGGATCGCGGGATTGATTAGATATTCCGATCTAGAACGATCGATTCGCTTATAGAATTTAATCATCCCTTAATCAAGCTGGAATCTCTTTCGTGGTAATGCTTTAGCGAGATCGAGGTCAAAAAATACCGCATTGCTGCCCTCTTCACAGACCTTCACACCCGCTCTCGGGCGGGAGGCACGATCCCGCGATCGCTCAAACCGCGATCGATATTGCGCAGGACTTGAAAATCGTCTTCGGGCAAGGGATAACTACTACTGCTAAATAACCCCGTACTCACGGACGGCTGCCGTTCTAAAAAAGCGAATGCTTGGCGGAACTGAGATGGCGTAGCGGTAATCGGCGCGTCGAAATGGCAGGGAACGATGCGATCGAACGACCAACCCGCCACTTCGTCCGCCCATTTTAACGTTTCGGCAGGGGCGCGATTGAGAATGAGCGCTTGCAAGACTGGGGCGACGAAGGGGCGACCGTTCCCGCGCAACGCCTCGAAGGATTGCTGCCAGTTGGGGTGCCACTGAAAGGGAAACAAGCCAAAATACCCCTTCGCCGAACGATCGCTAGCTTTGATGGCATTGCGCAATACAGTACCCCATCGCGGCACTTCTAAGGCGCTGGGCTGGAAATACAGGGCAAACAGAGCGATGCGCTGCCATCCCCGACGACGGTTTGCTGGCGTATCTTCTAAGGCATCGGAGGCGGTATCGCGAGCGTGAAACAGTAGGGGGTAGGGATCGAGTTGGAGAATGGCAGGCGGTTCGGCGGGAACGGAAACTAATGAATCGGCGACCAACAGCGTGCGCGATCGCCGATCGCACCATGCCACCTCGGCAAACCGCCCCAGTCCGAGGTCGATCGGATCCAAGATGGCGAACTCAAATTGATCGCCAAAGGGAGTTTGCTGGAGATCTCGGAGCAAGACGTGGGTGCGGTGGCGGGGAAACCCCAACCAACTCAGCGGCAAATCGATCGGGAAACTCCACTGTTGGGGAGCGATCCAAATTTGGGCCTCGGGAAAGCATCGAGCAAAGGGGACGACGAACACCTTGTGTTCCAAACCCGAGATCGTCGGCAGGACAATATATTTAACATCGCCGTGTTCGGCAACTAACTCGTGGACGAGGCGCACGCATTCGGGGGTGGGCGCGACGGGGGCGTAAACCAACAAGCCCCCGCCGTCTAATTTCACCACGGTCATCCGAATCGGCACGACCACGTAAAAAATCCCTTGAAGTTGGTCGAAAGTCCAAATCGACCCGGCAATGACTTCTCGGCGAAGGGTACGCCGCTGGCTAAAGGGATAGAGGGGAAACAGGGGCCACCACCCCCATTGAAAGTCCTGAAGCTGGAGCGGTTGTCCTGGCATGGTTTGGGTGTCGATCTCTGGACTCCTTTTTCAAGGGAGGATATCTTAACACATCCGAGTGGGACGGATCTAGCGCAGCACAGCAGAAATAACTGATCCGCTCTCAAACCCTGAAAGCCATGCTGAATCGGCGTTTTACATTTTTAATTTCGCGTAGCAGCACTAGAGCGATCGCGGGCAGTCGAGGCGATCTCGACGAACTTCTTCCCTATTTTCCAGATCGGCGCTATGGTAGTAACTGAGAATAAGTATAGATGACTGAGTCTGGGCAACTATTACGAGACTTTTGTGACTGGTATTAGATTAGTAGACTGGCATCTGGATTAAAATCTCTACACACTATCGAAAGTTCGAGAGGTCAGTAATGACTATTTACGTAGGTAATCTGTCTTATGATGTGACAGAAGCCGATCTAAACACCGTGTTTGCAGAATACGGAACGGTTAAGCGCGTTCAACTCCCAGTCGATCGGGAAACCGGTCGGATGCGGGGATTTGGCTTTGTGGAAATGGATTCCGACGATGAAGAAACCGCAGCGATCGACGCTCTAGACGGAGCCGAATGGATGGAGCGAACCTTGAAAGTGAATAAAGCCAAGCCTCGGACCGATCGGCGTCCGGGTGGCGGCGGCGGTGGTGGCAGCTGGGGCAACAACCGCAATTCCCGACGCTACTAATCATCCAATCGCCGACTCAGATTGGTTTGATCGGCGAATTTTCGCGTTGCTCCCGTCCTCCGAATTGGAGATCTCGGGTAAATCTGTTTGCGGATACTCGTAAATTTGGCGAGCGACTCGATTCTGAGTTCCAAATCGAACTCCATTCCCAGACCTGAAAGCAGGACCGGGTTTTGACCCGGTTCTGTTTTTTTTAGTCGAAACGAGGGCTGTTGGGTCAGCCTTACCATCTGATTGAGAGGATATTGAATGGCTCAAGTAATCCTGGGCGAAGACGAGCTGTTAGAGTCAGCCTTGCGTCGATTCAAACGCAAAGTTTCCGGAGCCGGAATCTTTGCGGACATGAAGAAAAATCGGCATTTTGAAACCCCAGCCCAAAAACGCAAGCGCAAAGAAATTGCCAGACATCGAGAACGCCGCCGGATGCGCAACCGGGGCAAACGGTTTAACTAAACGTCAATACGGGATAACACGGTTTTCGGTGAAGATGGGTAATGGGTAATGGGTAGTTGGAGAGAAACCACTTATTACTTCCCAAACCCCAAACCCCCTCGAGATCGGGGATTGAGCTTTCTGCTTAACCCGTACTGATGTTAACTAACACCCATACGGGTTAAGACGTTATTAGTTCGATAGGGTTTGGGGGGCAGCTTGGGAGTCTTGGAAGAGAGGAGTACTCAAATACCGCTCGCCGAAGCTGGGTTGAATCATGACGATCGTCTTGCCTTCGTTCTCCGGTTGTCGTGCCACTCGAATCGCCGCGCACAACGCCGCCCCGGTGGAAATTCCCGAGAGCAATCCCTCCTCGCGTGCCAAACGGCGACCGTAGGTGATCGCCTCGTCATCGCTGACGGTGACCACTTCGTCGATCGCCTCTAAATCGAGAACTTGCGGTACGAATCCCGCCCCAATCCCTTGGATTTTGTGAGGTCCAGGACTGCCTCCCGATAACACTGGACTGTTTTCCGGCTCGACGGCGATCGCCTGTAAGGTGGGCTTTTTGGGCTTCAGAGCTTGGGCGATTCCCGTAATCGTACCTCCGGTGCCCACCCCCGCGATCGCAATATCGATCTCGCCGTCCGTATCTTCCCAAATTTCCAGTGCCGTCGTCTCTCGATGGATTTGAGGGTTGGCGGGATTGCTGAATTGTTGCAACATATAAGCGTCGGGCAGGCTGTCGAGAATTTCTTGGGATCGGGCGATCGCCCCTCGCATCCCTTCCGCACCCGGTGTTAGTTCCAACTGCGCTCCATAGGCTTGCAGCATATTTCGACGTTCTACGCTCATGGTCTCCGGCATGGTGAGAATGAGTTGGTAGCCTCTGGCAGCGGCGACCATGGCGAGGGCGATGCCCGTATTGCCCGAAGTCGGTTCCACGAGAACAGTTTTGCCAGGGATAATTTTGCCTTCGGCTTCGGCAACGCGAATCATATTCACTCCGATGCGATCCTTAACAGAAGAGGCGGGGTTCATGCCTTCGAGTTTGACGAGAATTCGCGCGACACAGCCTTCGGATTGGGGAATGCGATTCAATTGGACTAAGGGAGTGCGACCGACGAGTTCGGTGATGTTACGGGCAATATTCATGATGTTTCCTAGATTGCGTGTTTGACAGTGAGCTTTTAGCTATCAGCCGTCAGCCATCAGCTATTAGTTATTCTTTCTGAGAAAAACTTTGCCAATAGCTAAGAAGGCGACAACAACTGTGTCGATCCTTAAGGGCAGGTGTGAATCCTCTATCCTACACGAAGAAAAAGCCGATCGCTGATGGCTAGCTAATGGCTGACTTCAGTTTTACGAAGCGATCGCACTTAAAATTTCATCGTCGGTGGAAAAATCCACATCGGCGTTATCGCTTCCGTTCGCCAGATAATCATTTTGGAATGAGTCTTTTAAGCCGGATACCAAGTCGAATTTCGGTTGCCAGTTGAGTTCGGTTTTGGCTTTGTGAATATCAGCGAAGAAATGCTGGGGACGCAGGGGAAATGCTTTGCGCTTGCCAAAGTCGAATTGCTGGGGATCGTAATGGACGATTTTGAGAGTTTCGGCAGATTTTCCAGCCGCTTGGGCACAGGCTTTAGCCAAACCGTCGAAGGTGACGTAGCGATCGCCGGAGATATTGTAAATTTGCCCGATCGCCTTTTTGTTTTCCAACACGGCAGCCATAGCTTCGGCTAAATCGGCGCAGTGTCCCAGTTGAGTGATGTGCTGTCCGTTGCCGGGAATGGGGATGGGGCGATCGCGAATGATGCGATCGAAAAACCAGGATTCTAAGGGATTGTAATTCTGCGGACCGTAGATATAAACAGGACGAATGGAGGTAAACGGTAAACCCTTTTCTTGCAAGTAAGTTTCCGTTTCAAATTTGCCTTTGTGTCGGCTTTTGGGATCGACAGGGTCGCCTTCGACATGGGGCATGAAATCGGATTTTAAATAGACTCCAGCCGAACTGACATAAACGAAGTGTTTGACTTTGCCTTGAAAAATATCGGCGAGGGGTTGCGTATCGCTTAATTCTCGACCATTATTATCAAAAACAGCATCGAAACTTTCTAGCGAAAGTTTTTCTTTCAGTTGGTTGGCGTCGGTGCGATCTCCTTTTATTTGACGGATATTCTCTACGGGAGCGGGCTTTTTTCCTCGATTGAAAAGAACGACTTCATGTCCTTGATCGAGAAGTATTTTTGTTAAGTAAACTCCGATAAATCGGGTTCCGCCCATCATTAAAATTTTCATCGTTTCGGCTCTCTCAAATGGTTAAAACGTTGGATCGATTTTCCTCAATCTACGGCAAAGCGATCTGGATTGTAGGATAGATACAAGAGTAGGATACAAGAGATCGAGGACGAATTGACGGCGACAAATGCAAAACTTCTGCGAGATCGGGCGAGGATTCTAGCACTACAGCGGGGAGCGATCGCTGTTGCCACGATAGTTCATCCACTTGGGGTCTTCCCCAAACCGCACTGGCTTCTCTCTGAAAAACCATGACCTTTGTATGAATTTGAAGGCCAGGTCGAAGGACTTTCCACTTTTCTGTTTCTTCATCAATCGCCTCGATCGCATTAGCTAGAAGATTCATGAACACCTGATTTAACTGTCCGGCGAAGCATTGTATGAAGGGAAGTTCGCCGTAGTTCTTGACACTCGACACTTCTTTCTCAATCTCCGAGCGCCAGTTGAATGGCAAACAAAGGTTACAATCGGGAAGTTGTCGTGCAACCTTTGAGGAAAAACGTGACGGATCGATCGGCGATTGCCCCCGAACTGACGATTCGATCGGCTCGAATCGAGGACGTTCCCGTTCTCTTCGATCTGATTCTCGCTTTAGCCAAGTACGAGAAACTCTCCCACGCCGTTACTGGAAATGCGGCAGCGCTCGAGCGGCATTTATTGGGAGACCGCCCCTATGCTGAAGCGCTACTCGCCCAGTGGTCGGGAAATGCCGTCGGATTTGCCCTTTTTTTCCACAACTATTCCACTTTTTTAACGCAACCGGGTCTTTATCTTGAAGATTTATTTGTATTACCGGAGTATCGAGGTCGGGGGATTGGGGGCGCGTTGATCCGCCAAGTTGCCCGAATAGCTGTCGATCGCAGTTGCGGTCGCTTGGAGTGGACGGTGCTAGATTGGAACGAGTCGGCGATCGGCTTTTACCGACATCTGGGTGCTGTGGTGTTGCCGGACTGGCGGGTATGTCGGGTGACCGATGGATCGTTACGCGATTTAGCGGCGGGATAACCATTGGTTATTCGTTATTTGAGGTTTGGGGTTTGTTAGTGGTTAGTGGTTAGTGGTACATCACTGATAACGGGTCACAGTTCAGCGATCGCCGATCTCGGGTCACTGTTTCTCCCCCCGCTCAAGACAGCTCCCCCTGTAACTCCCGAATGCCCGAACTTCTTTTCTCAAAAATTGAGAAATTGTCGATCTCCGCGCGAGTGCTATCGGACTTTGATCGGCATCGTAAAATAAACATACGAACGGGTTTATCCTTTCAAGTCATTGAGAGAGCAGCCCAATCCCACATTCATTTTGTCGAGTTGGATAAAAGTATTATGGATGATTCGGCTGTCGGTTCCGTGTCAGGTCGCCATCAAGTAGAAGTCTCGATTCAGATCGATTCCGAACTGCTCGAGCAAATTCAGCATTTGACCAACGAGCCGAGTAAAGTCATCGAAACGGCGATTCGGCAGTGGTTGCGCGGGGAAACCCACCGCGACGACGAACTCAGTCGCCGCCTGCAACGGAATCCCCCGGTTCCCCCACGAGGTGAGTGGAACGATTAAAAATTGGCGCTCGGGCAACTCGATCTCGACGATCGCCCTCGAGCACACTTTCCGTTGTGGACATTCGCGAACAGGGTGTTTTTCTCGCTCGTACAGGCAGTTCCAACCCCGAAATTTGATGACCCCTTCCACTGACTCTTCCGTACCTTTCCCGATCGCTCTAGAGCCATCTGCCATCGGCAAAGATGCCAGTTTTTTACGGAATCTCGGGGCGGAGTTGGCATTCGTTCAGGATGCCACGGGTTTGTACCGATCGTTTTACTGGGAAGATGCCCGATCGGACGATTTCCGATCGGCGTCGGAGATCGAGCGTCCGACTCCGAAAACCTTCGTCCCGCTCGATCTCGAATCGTATTGGGAGCGGATCTCGCAAGTTCTCTCCAGCCATCAACCCCAAGCCTTTACCTGCTACTTCAGCGACGGGCAACGATCTTTACGGTTCAAACTGGTGGTCAGTCCGATTTTACACTCGAGTTCGACGGTGGGAACGGTATTAGTGATGGGGCAGCAGGTTCTGCCAACCGATGCGAGTCCGGAGTCCGATCTCCGGCAAACCGAGGTTTCTCCATCACCCGACCCGAATCCGGGAATGGAAGGGGGACAAACCCCCAACCTCAAAGCGGCTGAGAGTTGGCTGACGCCGATTGCCGGGGCGCAAATCCTCGATCGCGTTGCCCGTCAAATTCGCCACACCCTCGATCTGTTGGAAATTTGGCAGCAATCGGTTTGTGGACTGGGAGAGGCACTGCAAACCAGTCAATGCTTGATGTGTGCCTACAGCGATCGCGATGACGGCGTGCGAGTGGTTTCGGAGTTCGATCGAGCGGGGGCGGAAGTTTGGCTGGCTCGGAAGCTCAAATTTACGGACTATCCCGAGATTGATCGGGCGTTGACCGAGTTAGAACCGACGATCCTTGAGGAAAGTTCGTGTTTGAAGTTGGGCGTGTCATCCGGGTTGGTGGTGGCAACATTCAAACAAGAAGAACCCAATGGAGTGCTGCTGTTGCTGCAAGACGATTTCCCGCGTCGCTGGCATCGTGCGGAAATCGACAGGGTGCGGGAATTTGCCGATCGGGTGGGAACGGCGATCGCTCACGTTACCCTGTACCGAGAACTGGAAAAAGCCCGCCAATCGGCTGAAGAGTTATCCCAACTCAAAAGCGATTTTCTGGCGCGAACTTCCCACGAATTGCGCACGCCTCTCAACGGCATTCTCGGCTTTCTCAAGTTGATTCTCGACGGGATGGCAGACGATCCCGAAGAGCAAATGGAGTTCGTTCTGGAAGCCTATCGCGCGGGGAAACACCTGCTCAATTTGATTAACGATATTTTAGATATCGCCAAAATTGAAGCGGGCAAAATGGAATTGGAGTTCAGTCCGGTCGAACTCTCCGAAATTTTTGATGAATTGAGCAAGTTCGTCCAAACTCAAGTGCGGCAAAAAGGGTTATATTTTCAAATTCGGATGCCGCCGACAGAAGATGAAATTGTCTTATACTGTAACTACCAAAGATTGCTACAAGTTCTATTAAATTTAGTGGGAAATGCAATCAAGTTCACTCACGAAGGAGGAATTACGATCTCCGCCGAAGTCATCCATAAAAAACTCAGAGTTGAAGAGCGAGACTGTCCGGGAGTTTTAAAGTTCCGCATTGCCGATACGGGAATCGGGGTATCTTTAGACAAACAAAATAAACTGTTCCAATCTTTCAGTCAGATCGATAGCTCTCGCACTCGCCAATACGGCGGCACCGGTTTGGGGCTAGCAATTTCTCAAAAACTGATCGAATCGATGGGTGGCGTAGTTAATTTTTACAGCATGGGGGAAGGACTGGGTTCGACGGTGACATTTACCGTTCCCCTGTTCCAAGAACCTTTGATGGTTTCTGACGATTCGATTCCCAATTTGTGGGACGAAGAGGGTTAGTACGCTTTTTTGTGTCGCATTGAACCTGCGATCGCGGAGTGAGGAAGTGAGGGAACAGGGGGAAAGGAGGAGAGGAGATTCGGGGATAGTGAACGCCAAAGCGCCACCAGTAATTAACAAACCCCAAACCCCAAAGGACTAATGACCAATGACTAATAACAAATCCAAACCATCTTTAAAATATACCGATCGAGAACGATACGATCGGTTGCGATCCGAAGCAAAAGCACCCTATCGCGGGTTGCGAAAATTTGTTTACGTTGCCTTTGGCGCATCCGGTTGTATTGGGGGGCTAGTCTTTTTCGCCCAGATTTTATCCGGGCGAGATGTTGCCGGAGCGCTGCCGAATTTTGCCCTGCAAATTGGTGTAGTTGCCTTAATGGTTTGGCTGTTTCGGTTGGAGGGGAGAAAGCCTTAAGTAATAAGTAATAAGTTTAAGGTTGGTAATTGGTTAATTCCAATTACCAATTACCCATTACCCATCCAAGTTTGCACCACTCGACCCTGAATTGTATGTCCCAACCAAGAGGTATTTCTCGATAAGGATTTTAAGGTTTGTCCGTCAACCGTCCAAGTTCGATCGGGATCGAACAACGTCATTTCGGCGGGGCGATCGATCTCCAATTGCGGTGGTTTTTGCTGGAGGCATCGGGCGGGATGGGTACTGAGAACGCGCCACAAATCCAACGGCGATCCGTTGTGTTCGACGACGAAAGATTGCCACAATAACGGAAGTGCTAATTCTAATCCGATCGCCCCGGGTGGTGCTTGGGCGAAGGCAACGGTTTTGTCTTCGTAAGTGTGGGGAGTATGATCGATCGCTACGGCATCGAGAACGCCCGTTTTCACCCCTTCGATTAAGGCTTGGCGATCGCTCGGGTTTCCTAACGGCGGTTCCAAGCGTAAATTGGGATCGTAGCTGGCGAGATCGCGGGCATCGCGCAACAAGTGCAGCCAAGTAGTACTCGCCGTGACGGGCAAGTTTCGCGCCTTGGCATCTCGAATCAGTTCCACGCTGCGGGCAGTAGAAATTCGCATTAGATGAATCGGGGTTCCCGTTGCCGCTACGCATTCGAGCAAAGCCGCCACTGCTGACGTTTCCGAGATTGCCGGATTTCCCGGCAACCCCAACCGCACCGATTCGACCCCTTCTCGGGCAACGCCGTCCCCCGCTAAGGCGCGATCGCAACACCAAAATGCCACGGGTTTGCCCACCGGTTGCAAGTATTCCAACAACCGACGCACCAAAACCCAATTATTCAGCGGTTTTCCGTCGGTAAATCCCACCACGCCAGCCGCCGCTAACTCCACCAACTCCGCCATGCGTTCCCCGGCAAGATCCAGCGTTAGCGCCCCCCAAATGCCAATTTGGGGCGAATTTGGGGGAGAAGGTTGCGATCGCAAAAATGACGGCTCCGACGGGCGATCGATCGGCGGATCGGTATTGGGAAGAATGGTAATTCGAGTAAACCCTCCAGCCGCCGCCGCTTGTCGTAAAGACTCCAGCGTTTCGCGATCTTCGTGTCCCGGTTCGCCGCTCGCACTGTAGAGATCCACCAATCCCGGACCCAAAACGAATCCCTGACAATCGCGAAGTTCGGTATCGGTGGGATAGTCGGAAAGGCGATCGCCCATTGCCCGAATCGTACCCCCAACAATTAGCACATCTGCAACGCGATCGACTCCACCAACCGGATCGAGAACTCGTACTTGCTGCAACAATTCATTCATAAATTCGCTAGTTGCTAGTGGCTAGTTGCTGACGATCGTCCATTCACTTATTACTTATTACTTATTACTTACAAAGCTCCTGCTGCTGTTTTATCTAAAATACTGCCAGAAAGATGATAGGTAATATTCATCGTTTCTAAGACGGGTGCGCCTTCGGGTCCGTAGGGATAGTCGATAACGCTAACGCCGCCGTTTCCTTGTTTAAACGTCCAGAAATGGTCGGGATCTAAGTTGAAGAGATGGCACAATAAGGCTTTGTTGACAGCATCGTGAGCGACGACAATTCCCGTCAGGGGGCGATCGCCATTCGCATATTTCGCGACGATTTCTTTCCAGGCAACGATCGAGCGATCCCACACCTGTTGCAAGTTTTCCCCTTCCGGCATCTGCACCGTTTCCGGTTTGGTTTTCCACTGTTGCAGCAACTCGCCGTACTCTCGATCGATTTCCGACTCCAGCTTGCCTTCCCACAATCCGTGACTGATTTCCGCCAAACCCGGACTCAACTCCAGCGTCACGCCGGGATGGTGTTCCAGAATTAACTCCGCCGTTTCCTTGGGACGCAGCATCGGACTGCTGACAGCAAAGTCTAAATTGACTGACTTGAGTAACTCCGCCGCTCGCCGTCCCTGTTCCCGACCGTTGTCGTTGAGGGGTACGTCGATTTGCCCCTGGAACCGACCGTCTCGATTCCACTGGGTTTCCCCGTGACGCACCAGCAGCAGGCGCGGTCCGCGATGGGGAGGGCGAGGTTTGGGGAAAGGATTGCCCAAATGGGCGATTTGATTCATCGACTCCAACTGCACCACATCGTCCAAACCGCCGCTGAAGTTGAGGACGTTGATACAGCAATTGGATTGTTGCACCGAATGGTAACTCGAGGGCGGAAAACCGAGAGCGGTACTAATCAAACAGCGATTGATACCGTTGTGCGCCACCACCATAATAGTTTTGCCCTGATGGCGCGGTAGGATCTCCTGCCAGAACTGTTTGGCTTGTTCGTACAGCGCCAAAACCGGGAAATGTTCGATGGTTCCCTCGGGACGGGAAACAGTCATTTTAAACTCGTGGGGGCGTTCTTTCCAACACTGATAATCGTCGGGAAATTGGACGATAACCTCGTCTTTGCCCATCTTTTCCCACAGGGGCAAATCGATTTCCAGCAACAAATCCGACGCTTGCGGGGAAGGGAGCGAGTCGGGTAAGTTGGCGTGAATCAGTTCGGCGGTTTGTTGGGCGCGTTGCAGGGGACTGGTGTAGATAGCATCGAAGGCAATCCCCTGTAGTGCTGCCGCGA
Organism: Oscillatoriales cyanobacterium M59_W2019_021; assembly: GCA_015295945.1. Classification (GTDB taxonomy): domain Bacteria; phylum Cyanobacteriota; class Cyanobacteriia; order Cyanobacteriales; family Geitlerinemataceae; genus DVED01. The sequence continues at coordinate 50,570 of DVED01000111.1, forward strand.
CTTTGGGGGCAGCATCGCGCCCTTTGTCGGTCAAGACCGATTCGTCGGTACGACCTTGGATTTTTTGTTGGGCGTTGTAGGTACTTTGTCCGTGGCGGACGATGATGACGCGAGTAGCCAGGGTTCTATCCTCCAGATGCTTGCAACGGCGTTCCTCAAGCCGATGAAGATACCAGGATGATTCTACACTGTTATACGTTCTCCGTGTCGATCGACCTTTCTGGGAGAAGAATTTAGGAGTCAGAATCGATCGAAGATCTGGAGAAGAAGATGGCGACCAATAGGGGCGGGTTTAGTGGTGATTTAACTGGACACCACCCGAAATTCATCATCAAAACCCACCCCAACACCCAACCCCAAACCCCCAACACCAAATCACCAATATCCCATGCCCAGTTTCCGGTAAGGTAGAAATAGGCTCGACGATCGGGACTTACGGGGAAGAGTGCGATGCAACCCGGTATCCCACCTCGCCAAGTTGGGGATTCTGAATACATTGGACGATCGAGAATCATCGATGAGGATTACCACTTCCGTATTGGAAGAGTTGCTGCAAGCCTTGCCTCAACTGCGACCTCAACTCTATTTCAAATCTTCCTTGACCGCTTTGTCTCACGCCATGGAAGATCGGGTGTTAGCTGGAGATGAGGCGCCTTTAGTGATTGCCAACTTTCAGCGCGAGCGTTTCTATCGCATGGAAACTCGCCGCTATTTGCGCATTTCGCAGGTGACGCCGCAGGTTTACGTTCTCGCCGCACCGGAGACGGATTTTACCAATCACTCGGGGGTCTACGAAACCATTGCTTTCGCTCCCGAGGATGCGTTGAGCCAAGAATGGCATTTGGTGGTGTTGGGTCAAACCTATGGCATTTGTTTGATGTGTCGGGAGCGACTGGCAATGGAGGGCGAAACTCAAGGTTTGAGGGGTATGCCGATCGATCTGGACTCGTCGCGCCGATTTGAAGGGATTTGGTCGTTCGAGCGCCAGGTGAGCGTCCGCGCTGCCGCCTTCATGCTCGATCGCATTTTAGTGTACCGACCGGAACTCGCCGACAAAGTAGAGGAGGCGCGTACCGCCTACGGGATCGATCTCTTCTTATCCCAAAATTCCGCCGCCTTGGACTTGCACCCCGACCCCTTTGCCGAACGCCTCGTCACCTACTTGCAAGCGGGTCAGTATAAATTACTCAAAGCCTATCGATCGATCTCCTCCCAAGAACGCAAAGAACGATTGGTCAATTCCATCGCCAGCGCCATCCGCACTTCGCTCGATCCCGAGGAAATTCTCGAAATTGCCACGCAAGAACTGGGACAAGCGCTGCAAGTCTGTCGCTGTCTGATTTATCGCTGCAAAGCCACCGATGCCACGGCAACGATTTCTCATGAATATTTGGGGAATGACGTGAGTTCCCTTGCCGGACAAACTTGGCCCCTGCAAACCAATCCCGTGTTTCAAGCGGTGGTGGAACGCCGGGAGCGAGTGGCGATCGAAAATACCAGTCGTCCGCAATCGCTGGAGGAAGACGAGCAATTTCAAAATCCCTGTTTTCAAGAGTTGGTGAGGCGCTGGCACATCGGTGCGTGGCTAGTGGTTCCGGTGTTGTATCGCGAGCAAATCTTAGGGACGATCGAACTGCACCAATGCGGATTTTGCCCGCAATCGTGGGATCGCGACCAATTGGCGTTGGTAGATGCCATTGCCACTCAGGTAGGAGTTGCCTTGATTCAAGCCGAAACCTACGCCAACCTCGAGGACCTTAACGGACAACTCGAAGATCTCGAACGCACTCGCAGCAACCTGATCGCCATCACCGGACACGAACTGCGCACGCCGCTTTCAACTATTCGCGTGTGCTTGGAAAGCTTAGCCAGCGAGCCGGATATGCCCCTCGAAGTGCAGCAAGTGATGCTCAGTACCGCTCTTGCCGATACCGATCGCCTGCGAGAACTCGTCCAAGACTTCCTTATTTTATCGAATCTCGAAAGCGGTCGCGTGGAATGGAATTTGGAGCCGTTGATGGTACAAGAGTGCGTGGATTTAGCCCTCAGCAGCGTGCGCGCGCGTCCCTCGCAAGGGGAATTGCCGCAAATTTTGGTGCGGGTGCCGCCGGAGCTACCCCTGGTGCAAGTCGATGGGGAATGGTTGGTGCAAGTGCTGGGGAAACTTTTGGACAATGCTTGCAAGTTCACGCCACCGCAGAAACAGGTGACCATCGAAGCTCGACTCAGCGGAGAGCGGACGATCGAAGTTATTGTTGCCGATACCGGACGGGGCATCGAACCCGATCGCCTCGAAGCCATTTTCGATCGCTTCTACCAAGAAGAAGGAGCGCTGCGCCGTACCGCCGGAGGCACGGGGCTGGGACTCGCGATTTGCCGACAGATCGTCCAACGCTGGGGCGGACAAATTTGGGCGCACTCCGCCGGAAAAGATCGCGGCAGCCAGTTTCACTTTACCATCCCGATCGCCGATCGCGAAACCCCCAAAGATAGCAGTAAATCCCCGGTTAAGGGGAGCAGGGGGAGCTGTCTTGAGCGGGGGAAGAAGAGGGTGAGGAGGTGAGGGGACAGTGACAAATGACCCATGACCGATGACCAACGACAAACTGTTACATTTGTTGACAACTTGGGTCGGGAGCCTAGTTTGGAGTGATAGGATGCCATCAAACCATTTGTGAGAACACTTTATGGCAGAAGAACTTACTGGAAAAGCTCCGATATTCGGCGGTAGCACGGGTGGCTTGCTGAGCAAAGCCGATAAGGAAGAAAAATACGCGATTACTTGGACGAGCTCCAAGGAACAAGTGTTTGAAATGCCTACCGGTGGCGCCGCAGTCATGAACGAAGGCGAAAACTTGCTCTACCTGGCTCGGAAAGAGCAATGCTTGGCTTTGGGAACTCAATTGCGGACGAAATTCAAGCCCAAAATTGAGGACTACAAAGTCTACCGGATTTACGCTAGCGGCGAAACCGAGTACCTCCATCCCAAAGATGGTGTCTTCCCCGAGAAGGTCAACGAAGGTCGCGAACAGGTCAACACCATCGGTCGCAAGATTGGGAACAATCCCAACCCTTCGAGCGTGAAATTCAGCGGTAAAGCTACTTACGAAGTGTAGTTCCCCACTACTCCATTTGCCGATCGGGAAAGGGCGCGGGAGTGCGGTGAAGGACGATGCAAACCTAAGTCAGAAAACCTGGCGATCAAAGTTAGCATCACTCTGTTTTCCACCTCCCAAACCCCTTTCCCGCTTACTGTTCATTAGTCATATTTGTCCCTTGGGGTTTGGGGTTTGTCATGGGTCACTATACTTCTGAAATCCTGAACTCCTAAACTCCTTTCCCCTAAATGATCTTTCCCGATTTCTCCGAATTTTCAGCATTAGCGCAACAAGGGAACTTCGTTCCGGTCTACCAGGAGTGGGTGGCGGATTTGGATACCCCAGTGTCGGCATGGTACAAGGTGTGTGCGGGTCAACCCTACAGTTTTTTGTTGGAGTCGGTGGAAGGCGGGGAAAATGTGGGACGCTACAGCTTTTTGGGTTGCGATCCCCTGTGGGTGCTGTCGGCACGAGGCAACACCACGACGCAAACGTATCGCGACGGCAGGGTAGAAGAATTTACAGGCGATCCGTTTGACGTGCTGTCGCACTGCCTCGAACCGTTCCATCCCGTGAAACTGCCGCAACTGCCGCCGGGAATTGGTGGGTTGTTTGGCTTTTGGGGATACGAACTGATTAACTGGATCGAACCTCGGGTTCCGGTGTATCCCCTTTCAGAGGAAGATTTACCCGATGGGTTGTGGATGCAGGTCGATCGGCTGTTGATTTTCGACCAGGTACGGCGTAAGATTTGGGCGATCGCCTATGGGGATTTGCGCGATCCGGGGGTGGATGTTGCCGCTGCGTATCGCCAAGCGTGCGATCGCGTAACTCAAATGGTGGACAAGCTCCAATTGCCACTGTCCCATCGAGATACGGTGTTGGAGTGGGTTCCGCCGAGTCAAGAACGCGAAAAACTGCCCTATACCAGCAATACCACACCCGATCGATTTTGCCAAAACGTCCTCAAAGCCAAAGAGTACATCAAAGCTGGGGATATTTTCCAAGTCGTCATTTCTCAACGGTTGGCGACGGAATATAACGGCGATCCTTTTGCGCTATATCGTTCTCTGCGAACGATCAATCCCTCGCCGTATATGGCATATTTCCAATTCGGCGAGTGGCAACTGATCGGATCGAGTCCAGAAGTGATGGTGAAAGCCGAAATCGCGCCGGATGGGAGTAAAATTGCCACAGTGCGACCGATCGCCGGAACCCGCCGCCGGGGGAAAACCCACGCCGAAGATGTTGCCTTAGCCGCAGAATTGCTCCAAGATCCTAAAGAAGTCGCCGAACACGTGATGTTGGTGGATTTGGGACGCAACGATCTCGGACGGGTGTGCGAGAAAGGATCGGTGCGGGTGGACGAGTTGATGGTCATCGAGCGTTATTCCCACGTCATGCATATCGTCAGCAATGTGGTTGGCAAGCTGGAAGCCGATAAAACCGCCTGGGATTTGCTCAAAGCCTGCTTCCCCGCCGGAACGGTTAGCGGTGCGCCGAAAATTCGCGCCATGGAGATTATCCACGAGTTAGAACCCTGCCGTCGCGGACCTTATTCTGGGGTTTACGGCTACTACGATTTTGAAGGACAACTCAACAGTGCCATCACCATTCGGACGATGGTGGTGCGTCGCGACGAGGCGGGGAAACAGACGGTTTCGGTGCAAGCGGGTGCGGGATTGGTTGCCGATTCCCAGCCGCAATTGGAGTATGAAGAAACGTTAAATAAGGCGCGGGGATTGCTCGAGGCGATCGGTTGTTTGCGGCGGGGATAACTGAATTTTTCGATAGGATAATGGGAAAAATTGCGGCGAGCTTTTTGGGCGATCGTCCGCTATATTTGATGTTGTTACAGCATCATAACTACTAATGCTTAGAAGTGGTTATAAAGTTCAAGCGGGGGGTAATCCAATGTGGAATCATGGCGCTTTATTAAGGTCTGAAGTTTTTGAAAAGGACGATCGAATGGCACGTAAAGTTGGATTTTAAGGACTTTACTATATTACTCACATTGATAATGTAATTTCAATTTTACAAAGAGGAATTTTATGTCACAGACGTATTGCACAGGGAGATATTAATTTTACACCAATCTATGATTCTGCGATTATTTCAAATCGTCAACAAAGGCAAGTAGATGAGAATCGAGTTTTATGGGATTTTGCCAATCTCTACTTTCAACCTCGCAATGCAATGCTGTACCGAGTGATGCGAGAGAAATCACATAAACAAATCGCAATCCTCTTGATTAGCCCAACTATTTTAAATCAGAAAGATATATATATTACCAATGGTAATGCAGCAAGCGATAATTCTGCAATTTTTTCTTCAGTAGAAGGTCGCAGAATAGCGTCAAATATTCGCGATGAAATCGATAAAGAATGGTGGACGGATAGCGATGGTTCTAAACGAAAAATCATGGCTGAATGTTTAGTACCTGAAAGCGTATCTCCGGAATTAATTCGAGGAATTTATGTTGCTAGCGAATCGGCTAAATCCGAACTGGAGCAACGCATAGTTCAAGCAGCTAGCAATATTAAATCAGTCCCAGTCACGATCGAACCTAAAATCTTCTTTCAACCCGATTGGAGAAAATCTATTACTCCTAGACTTTCCTTAGTGAAAGGAGATATGTTCTTTTCCAAGCATCAAACTTTAACCATTAGCGTTAACTGCGTTGGCGTTATGGCAAAAGGTTTAGCTTCTACTGCAAAACATAGATTTCCAGATGTGTATGTAAAATATGAAGATTTATGTAAAAGTCGTGTCCTCAAAATGGGAGTTCCTTACGTTTACAAACGAGAGTCTTCTATCTTTAATAAATTGGCATATGCCAGTTTTGGCATAGAAAATCTAGAACAGCAAACCTGGTTTTTACTGTTTCCTACTAAAGACCATTGGAAAAACAAAGCTAATTTGACGGAAATCGAAAGCGGATTGATGTGGTTAAGGGATAATTACAAGCAACAAGGGATAGAATCTTTAGCCATGCCAGCACTGGGGTGTGGTCTTGGTCATTTAGAATGGACAGATGTGGGACCGCTAATGTGCAAATATCTAACCAAAATGGATATTGTGACTTCTATTTATTTGCCAGCCGACAAGAAAGTTTCTGATGAATACCTTTCTGAAGATTTTTTACTGTCTCAAACTCGGTAATTCGAGAAAAACTGAAGGTTGAGATTGACGTAAATTGGGTTGATTTTGCGATCGGGAAGGCGATCGAACGTGAAAATCGATCGCCTAGATAGCCATTTTTACCTTTGACAATCGCCATCGTTGCCAAGTCGCAATCAGGCATTATCCAGAACAATTTTCACCGCGTGTCGCAGAGACGATCGTAAAATAAGAAGATGCCTTGGCGTGTCCCGAATTGAAAGGAGTCCCGATGCCGAACGTTTACTTGGATGTGGAACAAAACGGTCGCCGATCGTTTGAGTTACCCGGTGCTAAACCTCACTATAATCCTGATCGTCCCGGACAGGTCGAACATATTTTTCTCGATTTGGTGCTCAACATTGCCTGTCGCAGTTTTCGGGGAACGTGCAGCATTCGCCTCAACCCGGTACGGGACGGGATTTCGCGCCTCACCTTAGATGCCGTCAACCTCTACATCGAAGCGGTGAAGGTGGGGGGAGTTTCCCAAAAATTTGACTGCGACGGGGAACAGTTGCACGTTGTCCTGACAGAACCCACCCAAGCGGGAGTTCCCATTACTTTAGAAATTACCTACGGCGTCGATAAACCCCAACGGGGACTTTATTTCATTCATCCCGACGAGCATTACCCGAAAAAACCCGTCCAAGTGTGGACTCAGGGAGAGGATGAGGATTCCCGGTTCTGGTTTCCCTGTTTCGACTATCCCGGACAACTGGCAACTTCGGAAATTCGAGTGAGAGTGCCACAACCTTATATGGCAATTTCCAACGGGGAACTCATCGCCACGGAATGCGGGGAGAAAGACACGACGTATCATTGGTCGCAGAAACAGGTTCATCCCACGTATTTAATGACGCTGGCGGTGGGGGATTTTGCGGAACTGCGGGACGAGTGGCAAGGCAAACCCGTGACCTATTACGTGGAAAAGGGACGGGAAGAGGAGGCGCGTCTCAGTATGGGGAAAACGCCGATGGCGATCGAGTTTTTCTCCAATACGTTTGGGTATCCGTATCCGTTCCCGAAATACGCGCAAGTGTGCGTGGATGACTTTATTTTCGGGGGGATGGAGAATACTTCCACCACGTTGCTGACCGATCGTTGCTTGATCGACGCGCGCGCGGCGTTGGATAATCGGACGACGGAAAGTTTGGTGGTTCACGAACTGGCACATCAGTGGTTCGGGGATTTGGTGGTCATCAAACATTGGTCGCACGCTTGGATCAAAGAAGGGATGGCATCCTATGCTGAGGTGCTGTGGACGGCGCGGGAGTACGGTGCGGAGGCGGCGGCGTATTATCGGTTGCAGGAGGCGCGATCATATTTGAGCGAGGATAGCGGTCGGTATCGCCGTCCCATTGTGACTCACGTTTACCGAGAGGCGATCGAACTGTACGATCGTCACTTATACGAAAAAGGATCGTGCGTTTATCACATGATTCGCGCCGAATTGGGCGATGAGTTATTTTTTAAGGCGATCGCCACTTTCGTCAACGACAACGCCCACCAGACGGTGGAAACGGTGGATTTGTTGCGGGCGATCGAGAAGGCAACAGGGCGCAATTTGTTGTTCTTATTCGACCAATACGTCTATCGCGGCGGACACCCGGATTACAAGGTTTCCTACTCCTGGGATGGCGATAGCAATTTGGCAAAAGTGACGGTTACGCAAACCCAAGCAACAGAAGGAAATACGCTCAATGACAGCAATTTGTTCGATTTAAAAATTCCGATCGCCTTCGGGTTTACCTCAGAAGACGCGGAAACTCCAACGTTAAAAACCTTCTCTGTCCGCGTTCGTGAAAAAGAGCAAAGTTTCTACTTCCCCTTAGAAGAAAAGCCTCACTTTATCAGTTTCGATGCGGGAAATCACATCCTCAAAACTGTTGAGTTAGAGTATCCTTTACCGGAACTAAAAGCGCAATTGCAGCACGATCCTGATCCGATTTCCCGAATTTACGCCGCACAGGCGATCGCCAAAAAAGGTGGATTGGAAGCGGTTAAAGCGCTATCGGAAGCCTTAATTAACGATCGATTTTGGGGCGTACGATCGGAAGTTGCCAAGTCTCTAGCAACCATCGAACTCGACGAAGCTTTTGACGGATTGGTTGCCGGATTGAACGATCTCGAAGCGCGAGTTCGCCGCGCCGTTATTGAGGCTTTAGCGGATATCAAAACCTACGCCAGTTACAAAGCGATTAAGAATTTCGTCAAAAAAGGCGATCCTAGCTATTACGTAGAAGCGTCAGCTTGTCGGGCGATCGGGGCGATCGCTGCTGCCAATTTAGGAGAAAAACCCAGCGAAAAGAAAGTCATCAAACGCTTGAAGTGGGTGTTAGAAACTAAAGCCGGATGGAACGAAGTGGTTCGCAGTGGAGCGATCGGCGGTTTGAGTTATCTCAAAACATCGGAAGAGGCTTTAAATCTGATTTTAGAGTATACCGAACCCGGAGTTCCCCAAGCGTTACGGCTAGCCTCTATTCGCGCATTGGGAGCCATTTCTACGGGGCAAACTCCAACGAATTTAGAACGCATTTTAGAACGGTTATCGCAACTTTCCCGAGAAACTTTTTTCTTAACTCAAGTTGCTGTCGTCGCGGCTTTAGGACAAATGGAAACTCCCAAAGCCATGTCGATCGCCCGATCGCTTGCCGAACAATCTCCCGACGGTCGAGTGAAGCGAATTGCCGAAGAAACCCTCTCCAAAATTCAGAAAAACATTGGTTCTGACAAAGCCGTTCAACAGTTACGCCAAGAACTCGATCGCCTGAAAAAAGACAACCAAGAACTTCGCAGTCGCCTAGAAAACCTAGAAGCCAAAACAAAATCGTAGGGTGTGTTGAGGAACGAAACGCACCATTACCAATTACCAATTACCAATTACCAATGCCCAAGTTTATTGAAAATCCGGCGATCGTGGAATCGGCGGGAAACCTCCCCAAAAAGATCGAAGAATTCGTCGGTCGAGTCAATACTGGAGATAGCCAAATTAGCATTGCCCGAATGACCTCTCCTGAAGGTTGGGAAGAACCCGGTCAGCGTCCCGAATTTCAGGAAATTACGGTCGTTTTAGAAGGAACGATTGTGGTGGAATTTGAAGGGGGAACGCGGGAAGTTAATGCGGGAAGTGCGATCGTTGCCGAACCGGGAGAATGGGTGCGATATCGCACTCCCAAACCCGGCGGGGCGCATTATATTGCCATTTGTTTGCCTGCCTTTTCTCCAGATATCGTCCATCGGGATTTTTGATAAGTGATAAGTAATAAGTAATAATTAATAAGTTTGACATCTGTCTAAAGCTAAAGAATTCGATCGAAGAAAATGATGCCAAAACCACAAACTCAATATGACGCGGCAATGGGGTGTTTGCTGGGGGCATTATCCGGAGATGCGGCGGGGGCAACCTTGGAATTTTGGGGGCGCAAACCTACCGTAGAAGATGTCGATTGGGCGATGCAAATGTCCGGCGGCGGAGTTTGGAATGTTGCCCCCGGACAAATTACCGACGATGGAGAATTAACGCTGTGTTTGGCACAAGCATTAGCAGAAAGTTCCCATTTTGATATCGAATCGATCGCCCGAAATTACGCCAGATGGGTCGATTCAAATCCATTTGATATTGGCAGTACGACGGCAAAATCTTTAGGGGCTTACGCACGAGTAACCTTGTCCAATCTATTCGCCAAAAATCGCTATGCTGCTACCATGACGCAAGCGGCTGCTGAACGCTGTATGAGTTCTAAAGCCAATGGTTCTTTGATGCGAATTTCTCCTTTAGGACTTTGGGGATTTCGATCGAGCGATCACGAATTAGCTAATTTTGCCCGCCGAGATTCGCAGCTATCCCATCCTAACCCCAGTTGCGGATATGCAGCCGCTTGTTATGTTATTGCGATCGCCAGTTTGATGAGAGAATTGGGCGATCGAATGGTTGCTTTCCAGAATGCAAAAAATTGGTTGAAATCGCAAATTGAAGGAAATCGCAACCCATTAGAATTAGCCTCTCGTGAAGAAGTTCTCGGTTGGCTGAACGATGCCGAAACGAATACAATTATCGAGTATTCCCCGCACGAAGGTTTCGTAAAAATAGCCTTTACCCATGCGTTTCGCCATTTATTATTAGGTTCGGATTACGAAACTGCCATTCGGGAAACCCTAGCGGGTGGCGGCGATACCGATACCAATGCTTGTATCGTCGGCGGATTGATTGGTGCAGCTTGCGGCGTCGATGCTATTCCCGAAACGATGAAACGTGCCGTTCTGAATTGCGATACAAAGTTAGGACAAAATCCCCGACCTGAATTTTTAAACGCACAACAAGTTCCTTTTTTGGTCGAACGGTTACTCCGTTCGCGTAACGCCGGGTAGGGATCGAGGGTTTCCCCACCCAATTAGAAAGACTCACATCTTGCAGCAGTCACAATAACCCGCCTGGGGTTTAAAACCCAGGCTAATAGTTCAACTCCATTAAAATGGACTAATACCATTTTTCAAAAATAGTTGGAGACAAAGGATCTCGCCCTCTTCCCCCAACCCCTTCTCCCAACCTTGGGAGAAGGGGAGTCAGAAGTCCAGATTTTTCTCAGGAATTATGAAAAATGGTATAAGGATCTCTTAATTAATTGCACTTTTGGCAGTTTGTGACGGCTCAAACGTCGAGGATTCCTTCGGGTTGGGTTCAGAATTTGAATTTTTCGAGGTTCCCATAAAATTCTTTCCGAGTCTTCTTTAGAAGACTTTCGCTATTAGCCTGGAACTTTAGTTCCAGGCGAGTTCGGAGTCTTACCGAAATTTAGTCGAGAACCAAGTGCCGTACCAACACCCGCATCACTTCACCGGGAATGGCAGTGGGAAGCGGCGGACTCCATTCGGTGACTTCGGCAAACCCTCGGCGGTAGAGGGTGTGGATGATGTTGACGACGCCTTGAGGCGTGCCGACGAGCATGATTTTCACCGCTTCGCGTCCGGAAGTCGATGGCATTTCTACAACGTCGGTGGTTTGGGCATCCTGGGGATTTTCTTGGAACATTGGGATCTCCTACTTTTGGAACTCAAATCTTCGCAGATCTGCGAATATGCAAATTATACTGAATCTTCGCAGATCTGCAAATATTTACGAGATTGTCATCTTCTGAGACGATCGAGGGCATGGGAAAAGCGGGAAAAGCCCTCCGACAAGTTTTAGAATCTTATGGCATCAGCCAAAATCAGTTAGCCGTCCAAATCGGGGCGAAGCCTTCCGTTGTTTTTCGCTGGTTTCACCAGAAAACCGATCCCAGTGGCAACACTATTGATGAAATAGCCAAAGCACTACAGCAAATCGACCCGTCAGCCGCCACCGAGTTCGTGCGGTTGTATTTGGGGGAATATTTGGATGAATTAGAAGAATAAGATCGGATCGGGGGATGGTGCGTTTCGTGCCTCAACGCACCCTACGAAAACTTAATTCGCTTCGCCGATTAACGTAAACGCCGCCCAATGACTGGGTTCGGGATGCTGCTGCATCGTCGTCAGCATGGCTTGACGCAAGGCTTGGGCTTTATCGCCACTTTCCTGCCAATTCCGGTAAAACTGCTGCATCAAC
>DVED01000058.1 GCA_015295945.1 Oscillatoriales cyanobacterium M59_W2019_021
AGGGGAGGCAGGGGAAGCTTTCTTGAGCAGAGGGAGAGAAGCAACTAACCACTAACAACTAACCACTAACAAACCCCAAACCCCAAACCCCAAATGACCAATGACATCACCGCCGCGATAATGCCATCTTCCCATTCGCTGCCGTGCTTCCTTCCCAAATCGATCGACTGCGCGCGTGTTCGAGCAGATATTGTAAAAAGGCTTCCGAAATCACCGAGAGTTGTTTCCCAGCTAAATAGACGACGTACCACCGACGCTGAATCGGGAAATCTTGTACGTCGAGTGCCACCAATTCCCCAAGGGTTCCTTCCGGCATCAGCGTGTGTTCCGACAGGACTGAAATCCCCAACCCTCCGGCGATCGCCTGTTTGATGGCTTCGTTGCTCCCCAGTTCCAAGCGGACGTTTACCGAAACCCGCCGCTTCTCGAACAGTTGCTCGATCGCCTGCCGCGTTCCCGAACCCGACTCGCGCATGATAAATGGTTCGTTTTGCAGCCGTTGGATGGGAATATTCTTCTGATTGGCAAGGGGATGATCGCGCCGTGCCACGACCACTAATGGATTATCTAACACCGCTTGCGAGCAAAGCGCCATATCTTCCGGCGGTTGGCTGAGGATATAGAGATCGTCTTGGTTCTCCCACATCCGCGCGATCAGTTTCTGATGGTTCGTGACCTGTAATGAAATGTCGATATCGGGATAGTGCTGGCAAAACGACCCCAAGATGCGCGGCACGAAGTATTTTGCCGTGGTGACGACGGCAAGGCGCAATTTGCCTTGTTTTGCCCCTTTGAAGTCTGCCACTTTCATCTCGAAGTTGTCCAATTGCTCGAACACCTCCCGACACGTTGCCTGCAATTCCCGACCCGCATCGGTCAGATAAAGCTGTTTGCCGATTTGCTCGAACAACGGCAAACCCACGGATTGAGTGAGTTGCTTCACCTGGCTGGAAACCGTGGGTTGGGTAATGGAGAGTTCTTCTGCTGCTTTGGTAAAACTGCCGTGACGAGCGGTGGTTTCAAAAACTTTGAGTTGATGGAGAGTTGCCTGGATCACGAGTCTTTCTCCGATAAGAACTAATTTATAGTGCTATAAACCATTGAAAATTGAGGAATCGCCTCTCCTTTCGAGTTCGGTGCTAATCTTCAGTATAGACATAAATCAATTCAATAAAAACAATTGATAGATTTGTGTCTATTATAATTGAGCCTCGTAAAAACACATATATCCGACTTTTCTAGGGTATCGCGCCGGAAATTTTTATCGACCGCAGCGCTTTCTGCCACCAGCGCTATTTTTCTCAAAGGATGCTTGGGGAATCCCCCCTCCCGGACGGGTGGTGCTGCCAAAGCCACCGCTTCCGAAGAGGTAAAGGCGATCGAAATTTCCCCCGAACAAATGCCGGAAACCCCCAAGGTGACCCTGGGATACATTCCCATCGTCGAGTCGGCAGCCTTACTGGTCGCCCAAGAGAAAGGCTTCTTCAAAAAATACGGCATGACGGAGGTTAACCTCTCCAAACAAGCCAACTGGGCAGCCGCCCGCGATAACGTCACCATTGGCGCAGCCCAAGGCGGCATCGACGGCGGTCAGTGGCAAATGCCTATGCCCCACCTGATTAGCGAAGGCATCATCACGGCAGGGAAAAAAGTACCCATGTACGTCCTCGCCGAACTCAATACCCAAGGGAACGGCATTGCGGTTTCTAAGAAAAATGCCGCCAAAGGTTTGGGTTTGGACATTAGAGATGCGGCTGCTTATATCAGAGGATTTGAAGGCAACGAAGGACGCAAATTCAAAGCCGCCCACACCTTCCCCAACGTCAACCAAGACTTCTGGATTCGCTACTGGTTCGCTGCCGGAGGCATCGACCCGGATAACGATATCGACCTCCTCGCCGTCCCGCCGCCGGAAACCGTCCAAGGGATGCGAATCGGGACGATGGATGCCTTTAGTACCGGAGATCCTTGGCCCTATCGCATCGTTGCCGACGATATCGGGTTTATGTCCGCTTTGACTGCCGAGATGTGGCCCTACCATCCCGAGGAATACCTCGCCATTCGTGCCGATTGGGTGGATACCAATCCCAAAGCGGCGAAAGCCTTATTAAAAGGGTTGATGGAAGCGCAACAGTGGTGCGACAAGCCGGAAAATCGGGCAGAATTGGTGCAAATTGTCTCCGGTCGCAATTACTTCAATATTCCCCCGAATATTTTGACGCCTCCTTACAAAGGCGAGTACAAAATGGGGGATGAAAAACCGGAAGTTGCCGACTTTAATAAAGGACCTCTGTATTGGACAGACCCGACGAATAAAGTCAGTGGCGGGATTTCTTATCCCTATAAAAGTCACGATTTGTGGTTCCTCACGGAAACGATTCGCTGGGGTTTCCATCCCGACTACGGCTGGGATATCGATAAAGCCAAGAAAGTTATCGATGCAGTGAACCGGGAAGATATTTGGCGCGAAGCTGCTAAAGAAGCTAAAGACTACGGTCTGGTGGTCGATATTCCCGACAAAACGTCTCGGGGTAAAGAAACTTTCTTCGATGGTATTGTTTTCGACCCCGAAGATCCCGAAGCGTATCTCAATAGTTTAGAGATCGTTCGATTTTAGTGGGAATTGCTCGTGGCTAGTAGCTAGTGGCTATTTGACTCAATTTCAACTTCAGCCCAGTTTTTTAAAACTGGAGGCTTTGATCGCCCATTTTTCTATCATTATTATAGGGAGAATTTTACCATGACAGCAACCGGAAGCCGAGTTAGTAACGGCGTTAAAACTCAAAATCCAGTTTTATCTTTCTGGAAAAATAATAGTAAAAATATTATACCGCCGTTAATTGGAACCCTTGCCTTTTTATTACTTTGGCAACTGATTTCCATGTCCGGAATTACTCGGCTTCCCGGACCCCTGAGCTTGTTTACCGACCAGCGCACGCGAGATTTGCTGTTCTATCCTTTTTACGATTTGGGTGGATTGGATAAAGGCTTATTTTGGCAAACGGGAGCGAGTTTGTGGCGGGTAGCTCAGGGTTATACTCTGGCTGCGATCGTGGGAATTTCTGTCGGCGTTCTAGTGGGAATGTATCCCGTTCTAGATAAAGCCCTCGATCCACTCTTTCAATTTTTGCGAATGATCGCGCCCTTGGCGTGGGTTCCCATCGCTTTGGTGACCCTGCAACAACCCGAACGTGCGGCAATATTCGTAATTTTCATTACTTCGGTTTGGCCGATTCTAATTAACACGACAGTTGGCGTCAAACAAATTCCCCAGGATTATATCAACGTCCGTCAAGTGTTGCAGTTGGATAACAAAACCTTCTTCTTCAAGATTCTGTTACCTTCGGCATTACCCTACATCTTTACGGGATTGAGAATCGCGATCGGCTTGTCTTGGTTGGCAATTATTGCCGCAGAAATCGTCATCGGCGGAACGTTGGGAATTGGCTTCTTCATCTGGGATGCGTACCAGCAAAACTACGTCAGCGAAATTATCTTGGGTGTGGTTTATATCGGTGCGGTTGGTTTAATTCTCGATCGAGCGGTTGCCTTACTCCAAGAAAAAATCGTCCCCACCGAACAAAAGTAAATTGGTCATTTGTCATTTGTCATTTGGGGTTTGGGGTTGGTCATTTGTCACTAGTCATTGGTCATTCGTCATTTGGGGTTTGGGGTTGGGATGGGTTGCCGGGGCGGGTTTTGATGACAGATCTTCGTAGTTCCGTTCAATTACAGCTAAACCCGCACGCCATTTGCTCCACTTGGGGAGACCCCAAGACCGCAATGGCTCCCCTACAGATTCACTGTTCTCTCACTTCCTTACTTCCTCACCCCTTTACAATCTTCTCCCCCTGCTTTCTTCCCTCCTGCCTTCTGCCTTCAAAAATTCTGAACTCCTGAACTCCTGTAACTTCTGAACTCCTTCAAAAATCATGAGCGTTTTTGTTTCCATCGATAGTCTCGATAAAATATTTCCCCTCGCGGGAGGGGGCGAATACGTCGCCCTCAAAGGAATCAATTTAAAAATCAAAAAAGGGGAATTCGTATCCCTCATCGGTCACTCAGGCTGCGGAAAATCGACTTTATTAAATGCGATCGCCGGATTGCAACCTCCGACTAACGGTCGGGTGACATTGCAAGGACAGCGAGTGACCAAACCCGGACCCGAACGGATGGTTGTCTTTCAAAACTATTCCTTATTACCGTGGTTAACCGTTCGGCAAAATATTGCCCTCGCCGTCGATGAAGTTCTCGCCAATTTACCCGCAGACGATCGAACTCGGATCGTCGAACGACATATCGATATGGTGGGATTGCGCCCCCATGCCGACAAGCGTCCCAACTTGCTTTCCGGGGGTCAGCGACAGCGTGTTTCGATCGCCCGCGCCTTAGCCATTCGCCCTCAAGTTTTGCTGCTCGACGAACCCTTTGGGGCGTTGGATGCCTTGACTCGGGGGAACTTGCAAGAACAGTTGATGGAAATTTGCGAGCAGAACAAAATCACGGCGGTGATGGTGACGCACGATGTGGATGAAGCGGTGTTACTTTCCGATCGCATCGTGATGCTAACCAACGGACCCGAATCGAAAATCGGTCAAATTTTAGAAGTCGATATTCCCCGTCCTCGCAAGCGGATGGAAGTGGTGGAACATCCCAGCTACTATACCTTGCGATCGGAAATGATCTACTTCCTCAACCAACAGAAACGGGTGAAGAAATTGCGGGCGAGAAAAACTGACGCCATTGCCCGCCACGGCTTAGAAAAAGTCAACCTAGAACTCGGTTTCGTCCCCCTCACCGCCTGCGCCCCCTTAGCAGTTGCCAAAGAAAAAGGCTTCTTCCAAAAACACGGACTCGATGAAGTTCACCTCGTCCGGGAAACCAGTTGGCGCGGTATCGTCGATGGCATGGTGGGAGGCTACCTCGACGCCGCCCAAATGCCCTCGGGAATGCCCCTATGGATGACCCTCGGCGGACACAACAACAAACCCCTGGCACTGGTCACGGCGATGACCATGACCCGCAACGGCAACGCTATCACCCTCGCGAAGCGATTTTACGATCGCGGTGTCTACACCCTATCTGACTTCAAGCAAATGCTGCTCAACTCTCCCGGACAGCATCGCATGGGAATGGTGCATCCCAGTTCCATGCACAACCTGTTACTACGCTACTGGTTGGCATCCGGCGGTATCGATCCCGATCTCGATGTCACCCTGAAAACCATTCCTCCCGCTCAAATGGTGGTGGATTTGCAGAAAGGCAGCATCGACGGGTACTGCGTGGGCGAACCTTGGAATATCCGCGCCACCATGGAAGGTAGCGGGTTTGCCGTTGCCACCGATTTGGAAATTTGGCCCGGACACCCCGGTAAGGTGTTGGGGGTGCGCGAAGACTGGGCAAACGCCTATCCCAACACCCATATCGCCCTAGTTAAGGCGCTACTGGAAGCTAGCGAATACTGCCAAGACCCCGCCAACGAAGCCGAAATCCAGCAGATTGTCGCCGGACGGGAGTACGTCAGCACCAACCCCGAATACATCCAACTCAGCGACCCCAACTCCTCTGCGTGTAGCCTCGATTTCCCCATGCGGGAATACGCCCACCACCAGTTCTTCGGCGAAGGGGTGAATCGTCCCAGTCGGACGGAACAAGCTTGGCACATGGTGCAGATGGCGCGATGGGGTGACGTTCCTTTCCCCCGCAACTGGGTGGAAATTTTGGAACGGGTGTGTCGCGTTAGTGTCTTCAGTACCGCTGCTCGCGAATTGGGGTTGGATATCAACTACAGACGCGGCGCGATTCAGATGTTCGACGGCACGACTTTCGACGCCGAAGATCCCTTGGGCTATCTCAACAGTTTGGCAATCAAACGCAATGTCACCATGGCAGAAATCGTCCTCGACGAACGCCGTCCGGTTGCGGCTTAGGGGTTTGGGGTTGGGGGTTTGGGGTTTGTTAGTGGTTAGTTGTTAGTGGTTAGTTGCTTCTCTCCCTCTGCTCAAGAAAGCTTCCCCTGCCTCCCCTGCTCCCTCTGCTTTC
>DVED01000049.1 GCA_015295945.1 Oscillatoriales cyanobacterium M59_W2019_021
GAATTGGCAAGCAGGGAAAGTAAAGCATAAGAAAGTTTTATTCTTTTTTTTTTTGAATAAATAAAACTAAACTTTTGTTAGGCAGGATAGGCAACTCTTGCGACTCTAACAATATCTTTGAAATCCTTACAGCGTTTAACCTTCAGCCGATTCAGTTTGTCAAAATCGTCCGGATTGCATACCTTTTTTCGGGTCGATTTTCTCCACCTTCCCCGTAAGCTATATCCACAGAAAAAAATAATTGTGCAATTTACTTGACTCTGAGATAAACCTGAAATAGCATCAGTTTAGAGTTTCAGGATAAAGGTATATGGGTTACATAGTAGGAACACCAGGTAATGACAATATTTCAGGTACTCCCCAAAATGACACACTTGTTGGATTGAGTGGAAACGATATCCTTAATAATAATTCAACACAAGCCGGAGGATTTGATATTTTATTTGGAAATGATGGTTTTGACTCTCTAAATCTTGGATTTTCAGTTTCTGGCATTGCTTATGGGGGTAAAGATAACGATCAAATTTCCGGTAGTAATGGTGCTGATACTGTATATGGAGACAATGGAGCCGATATAATTCAAGGATTTGGTTCTAACGACATTTTGGTTGGAACAAATGTTCAAAATGACCCTCTCAACGATCTGGCAGATATAATCGTTGGTAATCTTGGAAATGACACTATCTATGGAAATTCAGGAAACGACTCGGTTTCTGGCAGCGAAGGAAATGACATTGTTTTCGGAGGTCAGGGAGACGATCGAGTTAATGGTCTTAATGACACTGATATTTTAAATGGCGATCTTGGAAACGACACTCTGGTTGGAGGATTGGGAGTAGACACAGTAACAGGTGGATCTGGTAATGACGCATTTTTAGGAACATTTGGCACGGGTTCTTTTGCTCAGAATACAGATGTCATTACTGATTTTAATACAGGAGATAGCTGGAACTTTATTAACAGTCCAAACCCAACTATTTTTACTGACATTTATAGTTTAAATGGAGATTTGTATATTGATGCAACTCCTCTTTCTTCTTCTTTAGTTTCGCGCCTCATTCTGAAAGGGCGTGGTACGATGAGTCTAAGCGATGCACTCCTAGCAGCAGATACATTTTCGACATCAAGTTCACAGATAACGCTGACCGTTCAAGCTTTAGATTCTAGTAAGCTATCTCCATTCTTGACTGATTCAAACTTTGACAGTAAACTGTCGCAACAAACACGTCGCGCTTTTCAGGAAGCAGAAAAATTACCTTTTACTGAGGCCACAGTTATTGATTTACCACCCGGAACGACCCCCAAAGATTGGCTAGTAAAGTCAATTCAATCTCTCGAAAAAGGTATTTCTCCAGAACAGCTTGGGCTTCAAAAAGGAACAACATCTAAAGAGCTAAAAGCTGCATTATCCGATATTGTTGCTGCTGATTTTGCCAATGCTCTTTTGGAAAAACGTCATAAGGGGCTACTTTCTCCGGGTAGTATCGATCCTTTTACTGGAAATACCGTACCTGTCAATTTCGATCCCATTTTCAACACAGGTGGTGCAGATACAAGCTTTTCAGGTTTTCAGTCATTTCAATCTGGCAGCTTGATTTCATTTGAAATTTAGAAACTAGATCGATATTAATTACGTATTTTTTAATCTGCACGTAATTAGTTAGCAATAAAAAAATGCTTGTAATGTAAATTGTAAGCATTTTTTTATGATATAAGCGGTAAATAAATTAAGCTTTCTTCCTAATTTTCGCCCACTCCGATCGCCGATCGAGAATCTGCAACACCGATAAATTTTGCACCTTAATCATCGCCGTCACCGCACTTTCTTTCCCCGCTTGAATTTGAATACTCGGTGTTTTCACCAGCTTGCCCTTTTCCCAAATTTCGTATCGGTAGTAAAAATAAGAATACGCTTTATCCCCAGATTTCAACCGAACGACTTTCGTTTGGCGTTCCACCCAACCATTAGTCGATCGATGGGACTTAGAAAAGTCTAGATCCAGGCTATCTTTCGACCAGGGAATTGAGGTAGAGGACTCGGCGGAGGGCAACGGCGGCAACTCTAGGGTCGAGGATATTTTTGACGACTTTTTTAGAGTATCGATAAGTGCGATCGCCCGACGAAACTCCAACGGATCTGTCCACCCTACGGGCAAACTGAAGCAATCCTCCAGCAGGGTTGGATTGGGACACTCCTCTTCGCTCAGAACTTCCAATCGTTTCAAGTTCGTTTCTATATTGCTCCATCCAGTTGCGAGGTGGGAATTTGGGATCGAAGAATTCTCGGGAATATCCAACCAAAAGCAACCGTTCTCGGCAGAAGGGCGAACCCAATTCTCCGCTAGAAATAACCAACCATTCTGCATCGTACCCGAGGCGATCGATCTCTCGAAAAAGATAGTAGGCGTAAGCCGTTTTTGCTCTAACCGCATAGGGACATTTGAGGAGTTCGGGAACTGTGTTGAGGACGAAGAATTTAGGTTGAAGTCTCCCCACAATTTTTAGGATATCAAATAAACAATCTCGCGGGTGGGAAATACCGCGAAGTTTGAGGAAAGGTTGGCTTGGGGGTGCGGCCGAAATCAAGTCGAGATCGTCGGTAATTTCCAGGGTTTCTCGTTCCGAAAGTTCCCGCAGATTGCCGTAGTTGCGAACTTCCGGAAATCGCTGGCGTAAAATGTGGCTGCAATATCGATCGATCTCTGCCAGTCCGCAAAGTGTAAACCCCATCAGTTGCAATCCCGCCAAAGGAAATCCCGTTCCCATACGGCTGCATAAGTCAAGCTGCCTTAGCATAAATATGTCAAAAAGTATGGTAGTCGATCGCCCATTTCCGAGTCTCCGATTCTCAATTTTTGACAAGCCAAGCGAAGCCGCTCGATCGAGAATTTGGGGCGATCTCCCGGAACCTTTTTACACGCAGTTCGATAAGCTCACCTGCGATCGATGCGATTGTAGGTGAGGCTATCGAAAAATCTTATGTTTTTGAGGCATAGATTTATTTTTGTCTATAGCTCAAAATTTGTAAAAACGCAGATTATTTAAGTTTAAAGCCATTTTTTCTTCTTGACAATTGACATATTGTCAAATGTAGAGATAAAAATAACCCCTTATGGGCTTCGGAAAAATGGCGAGTTTTTTTCGGTTTTCCCTGTAAATTTATGTTAAGGTAATCGCCAGAGTCCGATACTCTAGAGGCGATCGAACACACTTTTGCCCAAACCGCAAATCTCTCTCCGGGTCTTCGGATCTCCGTGTCTCCCCATCAGCCTCAATTCACAATTTGAATGCGTGATAGCTTAGCAAGGGAACCGATCGCCCGAGAATCTGTGGCTAGAAGACTTGGCGATCGAAAAATACGGTATTATAGTTGCGCCGTTGGGGCGCAGGTTTCCTCGCCGGATACCGAAACGACTGCTGTTCCCCGCTACCCCAGTAAGAACGATCGTGCGCGTTTTATTTCTCCATCCGAACTTTCCCGCCCAGTTCCGACACGTCGCCACCGTCCTCGGTGCCAACCCGGACGACGAAGTGGTTTACGGCACGAAGAACGAACGTCCGGAATGGACGATACCGGGGGTACGCAAAGCCCTGTTCGCCCCCAGTCGCGACCCCCGCCCGGAAACTCACCACTACATTCGTCCCCTGGAAAGTGCCGTTCTCTACGGGCAAGCGGTGTATCGGATGGCGGAAAAACTCAAATCAGAAGGTTTTGTTCCTGATTTGATTTACGGTCACTCCGGTTGGGGGCCAACCTTATTTATGAAAGACGTATTCCCCAATACGCCGTTGATGTGTTATTTCGAGTGGTTTTATCGATCGAAAGGGGCAGATGCCGACTTCGATCCTGCCGACCCCCTAACGCCGGACGAAGAAGCCAAAATTCGAGTGAAAAATTCGCCGATTTTGCTGGATTTATACAGTTGCGATTGGGGCGTTTCTCCCACCCACTGGCAAAAATCCCAGTTTCCTAAAGAGTTTAAATCCAAACTTTCCGTTCTGCACGATGGGGTAGATCCGGAGTATTTCCAACCCAGTCCGGGGGCGAAATTGGTATTGCCTAATTTGGATTTATCCCACGTCGATGAAATCGTCACTTATGTAGCGCGGGGGATGGAACCCTATCGCGGTTTCCCGGAATTTATCGAATCCGTAGCTTATTTGCAGGAAAAGCGACCGAATGCCCACGTGGTCGTCGTTGCTTCAGAACGGGTTTGTTATGGCAAATCGCTGCCCAACGGCAAGAGTTATAAAGAGCACATGCTGGAAAAAGTGCCGTTAGATTTGTCGCGAATTCACTTTGTGGGAACGCTGCCTTATGGGTTGTATTTGAAAGTGTTGCAAGCGTCCAGCGTGCATATTTATTTGACTCGACCGTTTGTGTTATCGTGGTCGTCGATCGAAGCTTTATCGACGGGTTGTTTGGTGGTGGGTTCCGATACGCCTCCAGTTCGGGAAGTCATAAAAGATGGTTATAACGGTTTGCTGGTAGACTATTTCTCACCGAAAGATATTGCCGATCGGGTTTGCGAGGTGTTGAGCCACCCCACCCGTATGGCACAGTTGCGCGAAAATGCCCGAAAAACGGTACTGGAACGGTATTCTCACGCCAAGCTGCTGCCCCAACACATTCAATTGATGCGGAATGTCGCTGCGGGACAGTTTCCGCCAGATACGCATCTTTGATAGTTGATAGTTGTTAGTTGTTAGTTGTTAACAACCAATTCCCAAATGACCAATGACCAATCCCAAACCCCAAACCCCAAACCCCAAACTCCATCATTCATGACCTCTAAGGTTTTGCTGGGCAAGGCTATCGACTATCAGAAGGCGGGGAATTTATCCCAGGCGGAATTGTTGTACCGACAGATGTTGCAGGAGAATCCGGAGGATGCGGAGGCGCTGCATGGGGTGGGGGCGGTGGCATATCAGATGGGGGCGTACGATCGCGCGTTAGAATCCGTCAGAAAGGCGATCGCCTTGAGTCCCAACAATCCGGTGTTTTACAATACGGCGGGGATGGCGTACCGGGCGCTGGGCAAGTCCCAGGCAGCAGCGCAGAATTACGCGCGGGCGATTGCACTCAATCCAGAAAATCCTGACTTGCAACGCAATTTTAACCGGGCGATCGCCGATTTACTGACTTGCGATCTTCCGGCGGCGATCGCCAACTTAGCTAGCGTTGCCAATACCTTCCACCAAGCAGAAAATCTGGCGCAAGCCCAACACCTGTACCGCCAAATTTTACAATACGATCCGGGTCATGCCGACGCGCTGCACCATTTGGGGATTATCGCCTACCAGCAGGAACGGTATCCGGAGGCGATCGATCTCATTCGTCGCGCCATCGATCGCTCGCCCGCAAACGCCTACTACCACCACAACCTCGGCTTAGCCTACGAAGCCCTCAACCAGTACCAACTCGCCTGCAATGCCTATCGCCGCGCCTTAGAACTCGATCCCCAAAATTCCGTGATTCTCGAAAGCGTCGATCGCGCCTTTTCTGCACTGATTCGAGCCAATCCCGACACGGGGAAAGCCGAACTGTTCAAAGCCGCCCGAGAAGCCCATTTTGGCGGGCATTTGGATGTGGCGAAGCATCTGTATACCGAACTGTTCAAACGGGATAATCGCTATGTCGAAGCCCTGCACGGTTTGGGGGTGGTGCTGCACCAACAAAGCCAACACGAAACCGCGATTTCCTACCTCCAGCAAGTTTTGAAACTCGCTCCCGACAACTACCGCGCTCACAATAATCTGGGTTTAGTTTATCAAGACGACGGACAATATCTAGAGGCGATCGCTTCTTACAAACAAGCCCTGAAACTGCAACCGGGACACGAAGCGATCGCTGCTAACTTGAAAAAGGCGATCGAAAAAGCCCAAGATTACTACAACGAAATCGCCCAGATTTACATCAGCTTAGGCAATCCAGAACGGGCGGCGCAACTGGATTTTGCAGCGGGACAGTTCGTTAAAGAACATTCTGGGGACGTGCAAATCCAAATGCGGTACTACCAACGGGCGATCGAAGCCGATCCGAACCACGCCGAAGCCCACAATGCCCTCGCAGAATTGTACCTGTTGCAACGACAACCCGACAAGGCGATCGCCGCCTGCCGCCAAGCCATCCAAAGTCGATCGAATTTTGCCCTCGCCTACAAAACCCTCGGCAATGCCTTTGTCTCCCAGCAAAACTACGACGCCGCACTGCGAGCCTATTCCCAAGCTTTAACCCATCAGCCCAACTTTGCCGAAGTTTACTCCAACATTGCCGGGGTTTATTTCCTGCAAAATCAACTGGATAACGCCGTTTCCACCTACCAAAAAGCCCTCTCCCTCGACAGCACCCTTCCGGCAATTTACTGGAATTTAGGCAAAGTTTTCGAGCGTCAAGGCAAACTCAACGAAACCATCGCCTGCTGGCAAAAAGCCCTCGAATTGCAAAGCGACTACGGTGGCGCCATGGCACAGTATCAATTCGGCGCGAAACTCTTGGCAGCCGGAAAGCGGGATGAAGCCATCGCTCGTTACCAAAAGGCGATCGCCATGCAACCCGACTTTGTAGATGCCCACTGGGATTTGTGCGAAGTGCTGAGCTTGCAAAACTACGCCGCCGCCCGAGTTTTTTCCCAACGCTTTTGCGAGAATGTTCGCGATCCCAAACAAGTTCTAGCGTTGTTGGCGAAAGTTAAAGCTCACCTCAGTTCCGGTATCAGTCACATTGCTCGCGATGCCTTTTTAGAGTTAGAAGCTAATGTCTATCGATATCTCTCAGAAGTCAGCGCTCGCGATACCTTGCGACTGTATTTGAACTTGATGTTCGACGCGCCCCACATCCGCGACGACATCGCCGCCAATGCCAAATTAGCCCGCACCCTCGCCCAGCGATTTGTCGCACTGCTCGATCGCAAAGTGCAATCGGAAAACGTCCAACTGCCCGTCTACAGCTACGCCCAACCCCATTCTCCCCTGCGAATCGGCTTCATTTCCCAACATTTTCGCCGCCATTCCGTCGGTTGGTTGAGCGTGGAAATTATCGAACACCTCTCGAAAATTACCCCCCACGTTCGCCTGTACGTCACGGGAAATATGCATACCGACGAACTGACCACTCGATTCAAAAATGCGGCAGAAAAATTCCACCACCCTCAATCCTTAGTGGCTGGAGAATTAACGAAAGAAATTCAACAAGATAACTTAGATGTGTTAGTCGATCTCGACTCGGTAACGGTGATGATGAATGCGGAAATTATGCACCGCCGCCCCGCACCGTTATGCGTTTCCTGGTTGGGATTCGACGCGCCCTATCTTTCCGATAAAAACTACTATCTCGGTGATTGGTACACCCATCCTCAAGGGGTCGAATCCTACTACTTAGAAAAAGTGGCGAGACTGCCCCATTCTTTCGCTGCCATTTCGACTTTACCGATTCGACCCGTAGACCGACAACTCTTAAGAAAAGCTTCCCGAATCGCCCCCAATCAAGTAGCGTACCTCTGCGTGGCGACGGGAAATAAATACTGCGAAGAAATGGTGCGAGCGCAAATTGAAATCATCAAACAGGTTCCCGATAGCATTTTATTTTATAAGGCACGGGTGGGAGATTTAGAGGCGATCGGGCAAATTTACCAGGCAGAATGCCAGCGTCAAGGGGTGCGAACCAATCGGGTGAAGATGCTCTCGCGCACGCCCACGGAGGAAGAACACCGATTGATCTATCAGTTTGCCGATATTTTAATCGATTCCTATCCCTATAGCGGTGCCACTCACGTCGTCGAAGCCCTGTGCTTTAATATGCCCGTCGTCGCGCGAGTTGCCCAGCAATCTTTCGGTCGTCAAGCGTATTCCTTAATGAAAAATGCGGGGACGGATATGGGCATTGCTTGGACGTGGGATGAGTATGTAGATTGGGCGGTTCGGTTGGGGAAAGATGCCCGGTTGCGCCAAGAAATGCGATCGCAACTCGAACGGGGAAAACACCTCAATTCCCTCTCGCCCTTGTGGAATCCGCAACAATTCGCGCGAGAAATGTACGAGATTTTAAAAGATTTACCTGGAACAGCAAGAAGGCTCACACCGTAATCTCTGATTCGGTTTTCCTAAAAAGCAGTTAGCAAAATTAGAAAAGAATAGAAAACGCAAGCAGCGTAAACTAGCCAAAAAGACAGATAAAACTTCTAAGTCGCAGAAGCTTCTGGCAAAATAGCTAGAGTTCGTGCAGACTTTCTACACAAGCTATCTCGCAAAATAGCCTACGAAAACCAAGTGATTTGTGTAGAAGATTTGGCAGTTAAAAACATGGTTAAAAATCCCAACTTGGCGAAATCAATATCAGACCAAGGATGGGGAATGTTTCTAACCCTGCTCAAATATAAAGCTGAGAAGTTTGGTCATACCTATCAAGAAATAGGTCGTTTCTTCCCCTCATCACAGCTTTGTAGTGAGACTCTACTACCAATCCCAATACTGCAACATGGTTATGATTCATTGGGTGTAAGGTTTGTAGACTGCCCGTACTGTCAGAAACAGCACGATCGAGACATCAATGCTGCAATCAATATTAAAAATGAAGGATTGCGACTTTTGGTGAGCCAGTACGGTCTTGGGGTCTCCCCAAGTGAAGTAACTGGCGAACTCGTAAGAGAGTTAGGAACTAGCTCTTCTGCCCTTGGAGGGGATGTAAGACCAAAGTCATCAGGACATAAAAAATCTATGAAGACCGAGGCAATCCCCATTGAATTGGGAAGCCTACACGGTCCCGAAGGGTCAGTGTAGGTAGTTCACGACATCAAATCGTGTAAAACAACGACCTCGGTCACTCTTCCATCGATCGCAACGTCTCCCACCACCGCTCGAGGGGAAAATAGAGAACGGGCGCCCACAGGCTGCTGAGCAGGGCAGAGGCGAGAGTAATGCGTTGGTGGTACGTCCAAATGTAAGACAGCGAGGGGAACGTCCCGTCCCCAGCCCCGCGCAAACTGGCAAGGCTAAACTGAAGCGCCATCACCGTTTCGGCAATGGCAGTCATCCCAAAGACGATCAGGGCAACGGAGATAAAATCTTCTTGAATGTACCGTTGTTTCTGCAACAGTGCCGTCAGCACGCCCACGACAATCAAGCCCAGAGCGTGGGTGGGATGGGGGGAACTCATGCCATCTTGCAACAATCCTAAAACCAATCCGGCGATCGCCCCTTGTAGCGGAGAACGCTTGACGCTCCACGCCACCACCCAAATCAGCAACCAATTCGGACCGATCCCGAGCAATTCCATCCCCGGTAAGCGCACGGGCAACGCCAGCAAGCACAGGAAGACCGAGGCGATCGTCACCCCCCAATTGACGATGCGACTGGTTTTGGCAGACCACCGCCACAGCGGCAGAAACGGGCTAGTGTTCCGATAGCCCCTCGTCATTTGACTCGGTAGAAAATTCGGGTTCGGCATGGGGGATATTGGGTTGAGGATAAATGCTCGTCCACTCGAGAGAGCTTAAAGAAGCATCAAATTTCACGGTTGCTTGGGGGGCGGGACTGGCATCCAACTTCACCGCCACCACTTCGCCTACGGGGTATCCGGGATGAAAGAGCTGACTGAATGAGGAGGTGAATACCCGATCGCCCTTTTTCACATCAGGGACTTTATCGAAGAACTCGATCGTCCCCTGCTTCTCATTTTCACCCCGCATGAATCCCATAGCGCGACTGCGACCGAGGGTGACGCCGACGCGGCTAGTGGGATCGCTGAGCAACAACACGCGACTGGTGCGATCGGATACGCTGGTAATGCGACCGACCAAACCCCCCGGTGCGGTAACGATATCGCCTTCTTTGACGCCATCTCGACGACCCCGACCCAACGTCACTTGTTGCCACCAATGGTGGGCGCTGCGACCCACGACGGGCGCGAAAATCGGGTTTTTCTGGCTTTTTTTGGCTTCTTCGCTCAGTTTCCCCACCAGTTGATATTGATGTTCCAGTTCTGCCAATCGCTGTTCCAATTCGCGAACGCGGGCGGTTTCCAATTCTTCCTGACTGGTGGGATCGGCAGCAAAGGGACTGGCTAACCGTTGATAGATATCAAAGACCAAACCCCCTTGGGTTTGCCGAACCAACAATGCCAAACTCAGAGCTAAGCCGACTCCTAATGCTTGCAGTCCGTGGCGTTCCCACCAACGACGAAATAAATACACTGAATTTCCTTTCATGGTGCTACACCGCGCGCGATCGACCGCTGAAGACCCGCTCCAGTTGTTTGAAATTTTCCAGAACGCGACCGGTTCCCAAAACCACGCAACTGAGGGGATCGGCAGCAATATGGGTAACAATTCCGGTTTCGTGACCGATCAGGGTATCGAGACCTTTGAGGAGGGCGCCGCCGCCTGCTAAGACGATCCCGCGATCGACGATATCGGCTGCCAATTCCGGCGGCGTCCGTTCCAGAGTGCGTTTGACCGCTTCGACGATCACCGATAGGGGTTCGGACATACTTTCCCGAATTTCCGCACTTTTGATGCTGACCGTGCGCGGCAAACCCGACAGCAGGTGCATCCCCCGAACGTCCATCGTGTCGTCGTCCTCTTCGGTGGGATACGCCGACCCCAGTTGAATTTTAATGTCTTCGGCAGTACGCTCGCCGATCGCCAAATTGTGAATTTTCTTCAAATACTGGACGATGGCTTCGTTCAACTCGTCCCCAGCAACCCGCACCGATTCGCTCAGCACGATGCCCTGCAAGCTGAGTACGGCAACTTCGGTGGTGCCGCCGCCGATATCGATAATCATGTTGCCCGTGGGTTCGGAAACGGGCAATCCCGCTCCCAGAGCAGCGGCAACGGGTTCGTCGATCAGGCGGACGTCGCTGGCACCCGCTTGAATGGCGGCATCCATGACGGCGCGACGCTCGACCCCCGTGACGCCGGAGGGGATGCCGATGACGATGCGGGGGCGCACCAGGCTATTGCCTTCGTTGACGCGGCGGATAAAGTGTTTGAGCATCAGTTCGGCGGTGTCGAAATCGGCAATCACGCCGTCTCGTAGGGGTCTGAGGGCAACGACGTTTCCTGGCGTCCGTCCCAGCATTTTTTTAGCGTCTTCGCCCACGGCTAGGGGCGTTTTCGTTTCGCGATCGATCGCCACCACCGACGGTTCTTGTAAAACGATGCCCTTTCCCGAAATGTAAACCAATGTATTAGCCGTTCCGAGATCGATTCCCATGTCTCTCGAAAGCGAAAAGCGACTGAAAAATCCCACTGTTGTTAGCGTCTCCCTCTATAAAAGTTTGGTTTTAGGATGGATATCGTTCCAGGCAAACAAATAGAAAATCTCTCGCTCGATGGGACTATCCAGGGATTCGACTCGCCAGAGGATCGCTCTTCCCCAGGATAACGATAACGATCGCCAGAGATCCGACCGCGCCAACGCCGATCCCCGACTGGGGAATTGACGACTTGCATCGCTCCGAGTCTACGGCTTCTTCCCAACGGTTTTTGCTTCCGATTTTTTATAAAGTATTGTATAAGCGACCGTGCCAAATTGTATTACGTTTTTTATCGTTAGTCTAGTCAAGACCTCGATCGGTGGAGTCATGCCGCCTCCCACACCCGACCCCATGCCGAACAACTCGCGCGGATTTCTGTCACTTCCGGTCTCTAACGACGGGCGCGATCGGCGATAATTTAAGTTGAACTGTACTTCAACTTGAGATATGAGCCTGAATGTCGTGACATTAGTGGGACGGGTCGGGGGCGATCCGGACGTGAAGTATTTTGAATCGGGGACCGTCAAATGTCGGTTGACCCTGGCAGTGAACCGTCGCACGCGCAATAGCGACGAACCCGATTGGTTTAACTTGGAATTATGGGGCAAAACGGCTGAGGTAGCGGCGAATTACGTTCGCAAAGGCAGTTTGATCGGCGTTAAAGGGTCGCTGAAAGTCGATACGTGGAGCGATCGCACCACAGGCGCCCCGCGCTCGTCGCCCGTCATCAAGGTCGATCGGTTGGAATTATTAGGCTCGAAGCGCGATAGTGCCGAAAGTGGCGGTGGCGGCTACGCGCCCGACGAGTTTTAAATGCTGGCGATCCTCGCCGATGGTGCGGGGGAACGCGGGAATCGACAGCCACATGAAGTGCTGAGTCCTCGAGCGGAACGTTCCCCCGTTCTCGTTTCCCGAGAATAGGAAACGAGATTTTAGGGTTTAACAGGGGGAATGAACCCACGAGCGCCCGCTCTTGGAGATCTCGGAAACCCGCTCGGATGCGGGATGGGCGCTCCGTTGCGATCCGTCGGTCAAGATAAACGTCCGATCTCCAGAGCCAATCGTTGCCGCACCGCGATCGTGAGCTTGACGCAGTTGGCGTCCGGTTTTCCAAGCTTGGAACTTGAGGGCGCTCCAGCGCGGGTTAGCGGGGTATTGGGCAAAGCCCGATCTCAGAGCGGGAATGTAAGCTTGGGGAAGTCCCGTTTGCACGTAAATTCCCGGTGTCAGTTCGATCGCTCGGATCGGATGTTGAGATTGCGAAATCAGCACGATGTTTCACCTCCGGCTCAGACTAACCGTAGCGCCCCAGGCTAATTTCCGTCACACCCACAGTTGGCGGCTCAGCCCGAGTATGCTACATTCTACTACGCTCCGATCGCTTGGAAAATGCAAATGGCTAAACTTGCTTAACTCTTCTTACAGGCGAAATTGAGTTCGATCCGACTGATTTGCGGTTATTTTCCCCAACTCGGCTCGAGATCGCTATCTCAACCCGCCATCTCGGCGATCGAATTCGGTAAAGTCGATCCTCTCTCGAGGCCAACGGGACTATAACGGAGTTAGAACTGTCATCATTTCCCCAAGACTCCCCTTGACCCAACCGTGACAGCAGCCATCCTCATGCCGATCGAGACTCGCGGCTAAACCCTTTCTATCGGAACGCATCTACAGACAATGCACGACTCCCCTTCCTCCGAGCCCATTCGCCCCAGTCTGTTAAGCGCCGATCGCCTGAAGCGACTGATCGACAGCATTTCCGGTGTGGTGTTTCAGTGCTGTCAAAGTGAAGATGGCTCCCTGAGATTTTCGTTCCTCAGTTCCAGTTGCCAGCAGATGCTCGAACTCGATCCCGACGCGGTTTGTGCGGATGTGAGTTTGTTGCTGAAAACGATTTGTCCCGAATCGCGCGATCGATTTGAGACCACGCGAGCGGCGTCTGCCGCCACCCTACAGATCTGGGAATGGGAAGGACTGTGGCGCTTGCCTTCGGGACGCATTAAGTGGCTGCGGTGGCGGGCGATCCCAGTCCGGCAAGACCATGGCGAGATCCTTTGGGATGGGGTGATGGTGGATATCACGGTGTATGTCTCGGCAGAGGGGATTTTGCAGCAAGCCTGGGAAGATGCGGGACGGCAAGACGAGCGACGCACCCGCCAGTTGCAACAAACCCTGGAACAACTGCAATTGATGCAATTTTTGGTCGATCGGGCTCCGGATGCAATTTTGTGGATGGATCGTCAGGCGCGGTTGTCTTATGTCAACCCTTCAGCGTGCCGAATGTTCGGCTACGAGGCTGCCGAACTGTTAACCTTGAGCCTTTACGATCTCGATGCCAACTTGAGTGCTGACGCTTGGCAAGAGCGCTGGACGCACTTGCAATCGGAAGAAGTATCGAGCTTTCAAGCCGTTTACCGCCACCAAGACGGACGCATGTTTCCCGTGGAAGCCAATTTAATTCGCCTTCAGTTCGGGCAGCGTTTGGAGTGTTGTGCCTTCGTCCGCGATATTAGCGAACGCACTGCCGCCGAACAAGCGATGCGGGAAAGCGAAGCCAAGTTTCGATCGATGGTGGAAAATGCTAACGACATCATCTACCTGCTGACCCCCGAAGGATTGTTTTCTTACGTAGCCCCGAACTGCGCTCGATTTTGGGGATACCATCCCGCCGAACTCCAGGGAACGTCGTACGATCGCCTCGTCCATCCCGAAGACCTTCCGGCGTATCAAAAAGCCCTCGACCACCCGATCGAAACCGACGGACAACAAGAGGAGATTGAATATCGCATTCGCCATAAAGATGGCAGTTGGCGCTGGCACGCCTCCAAATTATCCGCCGTTCGGAATTCCCGCGGTCGCGTGCTGTCGGTGGTCGGCATCGCCCACGATATCACCGCCCGCGTTTTAGCCGAACAAGCCCAACAGCAAGCCAACCAAGATCTCGAACGCGCGCTTCAGAAACTCCAACAGACACAAGCCCAATTGGTGCAAAGCGAGAAAATGTCGTCCCTGGGGCAAATGGTTGCCGGAATCGCCCACGAAATCAACAATCCCGTCGGCTTCATCCACGGGAATTTAAAACACGCCAGCGACTACATCGAGGATATGCTCGAACTGCTCGAGTTGTACCAACGCGACTTTCCCCAAGCCACGCCGGAGATTCAAACACACATCGAGGATATCGATTTGGAGTTTATTCGAGAGGATTTACCCAAATTACTCTCTTCGATGGAAGTGGGGACGACGCGCATCCGAGAAATCGTGCGATCGTTGCGCAACTTTTCGCGGTTGGACGAAGCCGAACGCAAACCCGTAGATCTCCACTCCGGACTGGACAGCACGCTGATGATTTTAGGCAATCGCCTTAAAAGTACGCCCCAACGTCCGGAGATTGTTGCGATTAAAGAATACGGAGATTTACCGCGCGTCGATTGTTTTGCCGGACAACTCAATCAGGTGTTCGTGAATATTTTTGCCAATGCCATCGATGCCATTGACGAAGCGTGGGCGGAACCATCCACTCAGAAACCGTCCGCCCCCCCTCAAATTCGCATCGTTACCGAAGTTCTCCACTGCGGCGATTTCCAACGCACCGAGTGCGTCTCGATTCGGATTGCCGATAACGGGTTGGGAATGTCGGAGTCGGTACGCCAGCGCTTGTTCGATCCGTTTTTTACGACCAAACCCGTGGGTAAAGGGACGGGTTTGGGGATGTCAATTAGCTATCAAATCGTCACCCAAACCCACGGCGGGCAATTGTACTGTACCTCCGAACTGGGGCGGGGCAGCGAGTTTACCATCGAAATTCCCATCGCCGCTGAATTGGGGAACGACTAGTCTCGGGATCTTCGGGGAGTCCGTCTCAACTCCAGGTAAGATAACCTCAGTACGGGTTAACCCAGTTTCCAATGAAGGGGAGCTTTCTCGAGCCGGGGGAGCCGGGGGAGAAAACAGTGACCAGTGACCTCCAAGCAACTAACTACTAACCACTAACCACTAACAAACCCCAAACCCCAAACCCCAAACCCCAAATGACCAATGACGAATGACATTATGGACTTAGACGCACAGATCCGAGTATTAATCGACAACGCCCCTCAAGATGGCACGACACCGGAGGTTGTAGCCACGATCGCACCCGTGCTGAAGGTATTTGCCGAGCGCCTTCGCCACCGCCAATACTACATTCTGCAAACCACAAACCAAGAATGGATGATGACGACGCTCAGCAATCGCGCTCGTCCCGACGTAGAAAAACGGGTTATCTATGGGTTTCCCACCCTCGAAGATGCTCGATCGAGTCTCAATGCTTCCCGACCCGCCAATCTAGTGGCGATCGCCCTTCCGGTGATTCATATTTTATTCCAAGTGGTGGCGCTGCATACCCTTGACAGTTTGATTTTTTTTGAAACGTCCGGCAACTTGGAAAAAGGAGTAGAAATTCCCGGTGCGGACGTGCGCAAAGCCATCCAACTGCAACTCCAACAAAAACTATCGACGCCCCCTCCCATTCCGCCGAATTTGGCATAACACTTTACTCCACCACCAGGGTATACCGACCCGACCCCGTACTGTCGTAGGAGTTGACGATGATGCCGTAAGTCCCCGTGTAGGGTAGCCTCAACCGAATCAGAGAGTTGGTATTGCCGTTGCTGGCATCGTCATTGCGAGCCAGGGGAGATCCATCGGCACCGACTAAAATCAGGTAGGTATCGAAATCCGGACTTTCCAGGATAATCGTTACCGTTTGCCCTTCCTGCCCTTCAAAGGAATAGGCATCGAACAAACTACCATCATCCGAGAGCGTAGCGTCGCCCGCTTGCAATTCTCCGTTTTCCCGCAAGATCGTCGTTCTCGTCCGTTCCGCAGGAATCGTTTCCCCCATCGCCGTTTTAACACTTAAACGGTAAGCACCGGATTCTCCCCCGGCATAGGAGTTGGCAATCAGAGTATAGGTTCCCGACTCGGGCAACTGGACGACGAGTCTCGCATTTTTGTCGCCGCCGCTATCGTCGTCCTGGGCGACTTCCGCACCGCTAGGAGACAGCAAAATCAAATAGGGATCGATTTCTTGGCTGCTCATTTCGATCTCCACTTGCTGACCCGCTTTCCCTTCAAAGGTGTAGGCATCGAACAAGCTGTTATCCATAGCCAACACGTTATCTCCCCGTTCCAAGGCAGCAACCAGTGGGGGATCGTCGAGGGCGATGGTTTGGGGTGCTTGGAAGCCACCCAGTCCCGCCTGTCGCTGTGCCGTCCGGGGAGCGGTTCCGTCTCGCACGGCAGCGAGAAAGGGTTCCACCTCTTCGACGCCGATGGCAAAGCCAATACCGATATTCCCAGCATTCGCACTGGGACTGAAAATGGCGGTGTTGACGCCGATGAGTTCGCCTTGGGAGTTGAGCAACGGTCCGCCGGAGTTGCCGGGATTGATGGCTGCGTCGGTTTGAATGACGCCGCGTTCGTCGTCAATGCGGCTGACGATGCCCGTGGTGAAGGTGTTGCGAAAGCCGAAGGGACTGCCGATGGCAAAAGCTCGCTGACCGACGCGCACGGAGTTGGGAGCGGCGATGGGGATGGTGGGTAAATCGGTTTCGCCGCGAATTTGGACGGCGGCTAAATCGAGTCCCCCGGCGTCGAAGGCAACAACTTCGCCGTTGACTTCTCGTCCGTCGGCAAGGGTGACTTTCACCGTGGTTCCCGCTTCGGCGAGGACGTGAGCGTTGGTCAATACCAAACCGTCGGGTGTGACGATACTGCCGCTTCCGGTGCTGCTGTCCGTTTCGATCGCTACCACTGCCGGACTGGCTTTCTCGTATACCCGAATGTTGGTTTCTTCATCGACATCTTGCGCTGTGGCGGGGCGTAACGACCAAGGGGCGATGGCTTGGGGAACGAACCCGACAGTCAGGGCAAGGGTGAAAATGCTGAGGGTGGCTAAACGGATGGGGTGAACGGTCATAAGAGGGCAGAGGGCAGAAGAGGGCACAAGGAAGAGGGCAGAAGCTCGCCCTCCTAACACGCACGATTTCTCATTCAGGGGGAGACCTGTACCGTTGGTTTTCGGTCATGGTTCTAGGAGTTGATTTGTTGCTCTCTCTAGGTTGACGATCGATCGGGGTGGCAAGTTGCGTTATGGGTTAAGGTTCATCATTTGCTCAGATCCAGCTTACTGAGGATTGAGGGGAACGTCCAACGGTTGACCCGATCGGTCGTACACTAGGATATCCCACTGACCGTTAGCGCTCGATTCAAAAGCGATCGTGTTGCCATCAGCGCTGAGGGTGGGGTTGCGTACTTCGGCGGGAAGATCTGCGGTTAAGTTTCGCAGTTGGCGGGTTTGGCGATCGTAAAAATAGATACCGGATTTTCCCTGACGAATGGCAGCAAAGACGATATACCGTCCGTCGGCAGATACATCCGGGTCGCTGGCAATGGAGTCGATGGCGTTTAACCCCGGTATATCCACCAGATGCCGAGTTTGGAAATCGTAGAGATAGATATTTTGTCGCTGTTGCCGTTCGGAAACGAAAGCGATGTACTGACCCGCAATTTCCGGCGCCACCTCCGCCGCCAGACTGTTCAAGCTGCGTCCGCCGGGATCGAAAGGAACGTTCAGCAGTCCGGGATTGCCCCCACAACCGCTCAAGAGGAGAAGGCAGAGGACAGAGGCTAGGGTAAAGACGGGCGAAGCCTTTGCAGGTTTGTTGTCGGTTCGGACGGGAGATAGTCGAGCAAAGGCTTCGCCCCTACTCACATTCCAATGGGGAATCCAACGCAGGATACGCACCAAGATTGCCAACACGATCTAATCCTCCTGACGATCGATCTCGATCCGGGAACCGCGATCGAGAATGGCAATATCTAACTGACCGTTCTCTCCGGTTTCAAAGGCAATGTATCGACCGTCTTCGCTGAGGCTGGGGTGTCCGATCCAACCGCGATATCCCCAGTTCAAGACTTGCGTTTGTCCGACGAGGCGATCGTACAGCTTGAGGGTTCGGCGATCTCCATCTTCTGCTAAATACGCGAGGTAGCGCCCCGTATAGCTGAGGCTGGGAGATTGGGCGATCGTTCCTCGCAAATCCAGTCCCGGTAACGCCACAAATTGCCGTTCTTGGAGATCGTACATCAAAATGCGCCGCCGACCGTCCCGGTGGGAAAGATACGCCAAAAAGCGACCGTTTCCGCTTAAGGAGGGTTGCTCCTCTGCATAATAACTATTGAGTGCCAGGGGATTGGGAGGTAACTCCTCTGTCCCGCAGGCACTCAATAAAATGATGCTAACTAGACCCATTGCCCATCGCAGGCAATGACGAATGAAAGAAGGCAATCTCTCAACCATTCCACACTCGGATAACAGATCCCCAAAGGTTCAGAAAAATTGGGTTTCTTAGCAAAGAGGGCGAAGCATTTGGACTACAGATCCTGGATTTTACCAAGAATTGACCGTCCAAATGCTAAGTGCTTGTCGCGCTGGCTGCGCCTACGCTCCTACAACTAGATGGTGCGTTTCGTACCTCAACACACCCGATCCACGAACCACTAATAATCAAAATCGGAGCGGTTGTCTTCCTCTTCGGAATAGTTCGGCGATCGATCGGTTTCGTAGTCTAACGGCGGCGCTTTCACGTCGAAATCCGGTTTGGATTTGGGTCGCGATCCTCGCGGCGGACGGGAATTTTCCGAACGGCTGCTGGGGAAATCAGCGTCGATATCGTTCCCCGCATCCGAGGATTGCGGCGGACGGTAATCGAAATAATCGACGGGAGTGGCATCGATGGGGGGAGTATTGTTCGATCGCTCTGCGGAAGCGTCACTCGGATAGGAACGCCGGGATTTGGGAGTGGGTCGCGAAGAACTCCGAGACGAACGGGACGACCCGGAAGAAGTCGATCGATCGCGGCGGTAGGGATCTTCGGTTCGCGACGATCCCGCATCGGTTGTGAAGTTATCGTCCCAATCATCGTAGCGCGTTGGCGGGCGATCATCCCGACGGGGACGGCGCGTGGGTTTGGGAGTCGATCGAGAACTGCTCGAACGGCGACTGGAGGGACGGCGTGACTCGTCCTCGTAGGCATCTCGGGTGGGACGACGACTTTCGCGAGTTCCGGGAATGCGGCGCGTGGGAGGATACGGTTCTACGGGTTCGAGTTCCTCCAGTTCCGCTTCGTAGCTGTCTTCGTAAGTGCGGTATGACGAACTGACGGGACGGTCTTCATCGACAATCGGCGTGCTGCGTTTGGCTTGTTGGGTGACGATTCCCCGCAGGCGAATGCTGTCGTAGGCAAAGAAAATTGCCGACCCCGCCAAGAGAAACTGACCGAACTGCAAAATCGGATCTTGCCGCCAGCCGTTGAAAAAGAGGATGCCGCCGCAGACCAAAGCCACGGCAGAAAAGAAAATATCGTGGTCGCGCGCTAAATTGGGACGCAGCGATCGCAAGGCGTACAACCCGACACCCGCCACCACTAAACAAATCCCAACAAAGCTGCTCCAGCCTAAGCCTACGTTTACCATGAGCGTTTGTTATTTCCAGCGATCGGTTCTATCTTAGCGAGTTACCGAGCAAAGATCCATGGAGGGGACGCTGTCTCGAGCGCAGGGAGTAGAGGTAAGGGGGGACACGGAGACACGGGGATTAGTGAATACGAAAGCGCAATTACAAACCCCAAACCCCAAACCCCGAATGACAAATGATAGAATTTAATTCATTGCGAAAATAGTTTTCCCATGACGACGATCGCCGCTAAACGATTTACCATCGACGAATACCATCGCCTCATCGATTTGGGATTCTTTGCCGAAGACGATCGTATCGAATTAATTCGCGGAGAACTCATCCCTATGGTTTCTAAAAGTGCGGCTCATTCGGTTTGCAATACTCGCTTAGGGCGAAAACTCTTGATTTTATTGGGAGATCGGGCAATCTGCCGGATACAGGAACCGATTTTGCTGCCGTCTGATAGCGAACCCGAACCTGATGTGGCGATCGTCCGCAATTGCGACGATGACTACCTATCCGGACATCCCACCCCAGAAGATATCCTTTTAGTTATTGAAGTTTCCAACCGCACCCTGGCTTTCGATCGCGAAGTAAAGTTATCGGTGTATGCCGAAGCAGGAATTGGCGATTATTGGATCTTTAATTTAGTTGATCGGGTTTTGGAATGCTACAGCCAACCCTATCGAGGCGATCGCGGTCAATTTAGCTACCGAAAAACTCTGATTTTTCTCCCCGACGAATCGGTCAATTTGCCTCATTTTTCCGATTTGGATCTCGATTTATCGGCTATTTTTCCAGAGGTTGTGTCTTAACGATCGCCGTAGCGAACGCGCGGATCTAAGACACTGTAAATTAGATCGGCAAGCAAGTTAAAAACAACGATTAAAATGGCATAGACGATCGTAATTCCCATCACCACGGGGGTATCGCTGCGGTAGATGGAATCCACTAGCAGGGAACCGATCCCCGGCACGCGAAATACCTGTTCGGTGACTAACGCTCCGGTAAACACCGTGGGAATATCCAACGCCACCAGCGTCACCACGGGAATGGCGGCATTGCGCAAGACGTGGCGAACGATGACGGCGATTTCGGAGAGACCTTTGGCATAGGCGGTGCGAACGTAGGGGCGATCGAGTCGATCTAAAATGGAAGAGCGGACAAATCGTACCAGCAGTGCCGATTGATAGAGTCCCAAGACGCAAACGGGCATGATGGATTGTTTGACCTGTTCGACGAGGGTTGACCCATTCGTCACTTGGAGGGTGCTGTTGTAGATGGAGGGAAACCACTGCAAGCGAGCGCTAAAGACGATAATAAACAACAGTCCGGTAAAAAACGTCGGCAGGGAAAACCAGAAAAAGGCAAAAGTGGTGGCAAGGCGATCGAACACCGAGTAGCGTTTGAGTGCCGAGATCGTCCCTAGGGGGAGTGCCAGAGAGACGGCGAACAAATACGCCGAACCCACCACCCACAGAGTCGTCGGCAAGCGTTGCAGCAGCAGTTGGCTGACGGGGGTGCGACTGACGAAAGAGTAGCCCAAATCGCCTCGCAAAAAGGCGATCGCCCATTTAAAATAGCGAATATAAATCGGCTGGTCTAACCCCAGCGATCGCCGCAAGTTTTCGCGGACTTCGGCAGTAATCGCCGGATTAGTTGCCAACTCTCCCAGAGGATCGCCGGGTGCGAGGGCTAAAATTGTAAAAACGACGAGACTAATCGCTATCAGGGTGGGAATTGAGATGGCAACTCGTCGCCAGAAATATCGCAGCATTACCAATTTGAATTTGAGGCTTGACGTTCGGGACGATTTCCGGTAGGTTGTCCCCTATCATCGGGGGCGTCGCTAACGAAAATCGGGACTTAAGATAGACCGATCAAATTTGAGTTATCGCCGATGGAGATCGCGGGATCGCCCGTCGATCGAGGACAGAAAACCGGACTTTTCGCCCATTCCCGTCGGGCTGGAGAGCGTCCTCCATGGGGATAAATAACTCGGTTGACGATCGCCCATTATCCAACGCTCGATCGTCGGTCAATTGTTAAAATTTGCTGATGTTCGGACTTGGGTTGTACGGACAATCGCTTCAACTTTTCCCCGTTGGGTTCGATCGTTTTTACTCTCATTCTCTCATCTCATCCAGTTATGACAGCCACTCAATCTATCGATCGATTT
The DNA here is from genome assembly GCA_015295945.1 of Oscillatoriales cyanobacterium M59_W2019_021. GTDB lineage: Bacteria > Cyanobacteriota > Cyanobacteriia > Cyanobacteriales > Geitlerinemataceae > DVED01. The sequence continues at coordinate 21,940 of DVED01000049.1, forward strand.
AACCATTTTGCCTTACGAGTGAAGCCCCTGCTAGAGGCGATTTACGATCGCCCGACGGTTGACAGTTTGCTCGATCGGTTGTTTGCCTTGGTGCGCGATCGGTTTGCCGAGTCCGTGGAAGAAAACCCGCACAAATGGAGCGAAAACAATACGATCGTCATTACCTACGGGGATAGCGTCTATAACCCCAATGGGGAAAAACCCCTAGTGACTTTGGGTCGCTTTCTCAAACAACACCTTCAAGATACAATAACGGGCGTTCACATTCTTCCCTTCTTTCCCTACAGTTCCGACGATGGCTTTGCCGTCATCGACTATCGATCAGTCAACCCCGAATTAGGGGATTGGGAAGAGATCGAGGCGATCGCCCGCGATTTCGAGTTAATGGTCGATGTCGTCCTCAATCACGCCTCCAGCCACAGCGAATGGTTCGTACAGTTTAAAGCAGGACGCTCCCCCGGATGCGACTATTTTATCGAAGTCGATCCCGCCACCGACGTTTCCGCCGTCGTCCGTCCCCGCAGTACCCCGTTACTCGTTCCCGTGACCACCGTCAACGGCGAAAAGCACGTTTGGGCAACCTTTAGCGACGATCAAATCGATCTCAATTTTGCTAACCCCGACGTGCTGGTTGAATTTGTCGAAATTCTCTTCTTTTACTTAGATCGGGGGGCGAAGTATTTCCGACTGGATGCTGTCGGTTTTTTGTGGAAAGAAATCGGCACGCCTTGCATTCACCTTCCTCAAACTCATGCGGCAATTAAATTGCTGAGGGAACTGTTGCAAATGGTCGATCCCGATGCCGCTTTGGTGACCGAAACCAACGTCCCCAACCGAGAAAATTTAAGTTACTTTGGAAATCGTAACGAAGCTCATATTATCTATAACTTCAGCTTGCCGCCCTTACTGTTAAATGCCTTGATTCAAGGGCGTTCCGATCACCTAAAAACCTGGATGATGAGTATGCCACCCGCCCCGTTTGGCTGTGCTTACCTCAATTTTACGGCATCTCACGATGGGATCGGCTTGCGTCCGGCAGAAGGATTGCTCGCCCCCGACGAGTACGAAACGCTGTTAGCGACGATGCAGCAATTTGGGGGTAAAATTAGTATGAGGCGCCAGCCAGACGGCACCCAAAGCCCTTATGAAATCAATATTTCCCTATTTGATGCTCTCAAAGGAACGGCAAAAGGAGAAGATAAATGGCAAATTGATCGCTTTTTGTGTTCGCAAACCATTATGATGGCACTGGAGGGAATTCCCGCATTTTACATTCACAGTTTACTCGCCACTCACAATGACGAGGAGAATTTGAAAAAAACGGGAAGAAATCGATCGATCAACCGCCATCGATGGAATGAGGAACTGTTAGAACGCCAACTCGCCAATCCGAACTCTGCCCATGCGATCGTCTTAAAAGAACTGTGTCGGCGCATTCAAATTCGCCGCCGTCAAGCCGCTTTTCATCCCAATGCGACGCAGTATACCTTGCATCCCGGCAATAAATATTTGTTTGCATTTTGGCGGCAAAGTATGACCCGAGATCAGAGTATTTTTTGCATCCACAATTTGAGCGATCGCACCCAACAATTGAGCTTATCCGATCTCAATTTGATCGGAATCGATCCCTGGTGCGATCTCCTAGGTGGCGAACTCATCGAAGATTTGTATGCAAAATTCACTCTAAAACCCTACCAATGTGCCTGGATTACTAACAAGTTTTAGCGATCGACTTTTGTATCAATTCCCACACTTATCCCCTCGAGATCGCTTCATAATCAAGGAGTTATGAGGGAAATTCCGTAACCGATCCCAGAACTGATATGGATTACAAACAAGATCCCATTACCACGATTCACGATTTGGGTTGTCCGATCGAATTGCTCGAAGAGCGATTGATGCAAATTCGCGATCGATCTGCCGGAGCCGTTCTCATTCCCGCTCTGTTCTCGGAACTGGAAAGACCGGCGCTGAGCCAGATTCGCGACCAGTTGCAACACTGCCCGTTCGTCAGCAGCGTAGTGGTGTGTCTGTATGCCGATACCTTCGAGGAATACGCTCGCGCCGTCAAATTTTTCGCTCCCCTGCCACAAACCACAGTAGTCATTTGGGAAAATGGCGATCGCATCCGAGGCATTTTGGAATACCTCAAAGAGCGCGGCTTGGATTTGGTGCGCCACAAAGGTAAAGGCAAAGCTGTCTGGCTGGGTTTGGGCGTAGCGTCCCTGCTTGCCGATGCCATCGCCCTGCACGACGCGGATATCGTCACCTACGATCGCTCCTATCCCCTCAAACTGTTGTATCCCCTCATGGAGCAAGAATTCGGGATTTCCTTCAACAAAGCCTATTACGCCCGCATCGGCAGCCATACCCGCCAACTGAACGGACGAGTGTGTCGGCTATTCGTCACGCCGCTGCTGATGGCGTTGGCGGAACTGTTCGGCGATCGCCACTATCTGCGCTACCTTAACGCCTTTCGCTATCCCCTTTCCGGCGAATTTGCCCTAACCAACGATCTTGCCCTCAACACTCGCATTCCCGGCGATTGGGGCTTAGAAATCGGGATGCTGGCAGAAGTGTATCGCAATATTTCCCCCAAGCGCATTGCTCAAGTCGATTTGGGCATTTTCGACCACAAACATCAATCCGTCGGCAATACCTGCGATGAAGGCTTACAGAAAATGTGCCGGGATATCCTCAGTTCGATTTTGCGAACGCTGACGGAAACCGAATCGGTGGTGGTGACGGCGGATGTCATCCAAGCCTTGCGCGTCAAATTTCGCCGCAAAGCTCAAGACTACACCCGCCAATATTTCGTCGATGCCGCGTTTAATAACCTGCGCTACGATCGCCACCAAGAAGAAGTGATGGCAGAAATCTTCGAGCAAGCGATCGTCGATGCGGGTGGGCGCTATCTGCGAGATCCCGCCGGAACGCAAATTCCCGACTGGACGCGGGCGCTTGCCGTCATCCCCGATTTGCGCGAACAAATCCAAGTTGCTGCCCTTGCCGACGCCAGAGAGGCGTTGGATCGTTCGTTTTGCGGATCTTTGACGATCGCCTCTTAGTTCGGGCAGGGGAAGCTGGGGGAGCTGGAGGAGAAAACAGTGACCCGTTACTACTCCCAAGCAACTAGCGACTAGCAATTACCAACCCCAAACCCCAAATCTAAAATCTAAAATCCCAAACCTCAAACCCCAAGTACCCAGCCACTAGGGCGTGTTTTCCAAGAAGGATAAAAAGGGAACTCGGTGAGTCGAAAAGATACGATCGCCGATCGGAGTTGTACCGCCGACAAGAGAGCGGATAAGTTGGATGATAATCTGTGACACTCCTACACCTCCGCGAAGCGCGATAGAGCGCACCCGCGAATTGCCAGCCGCGCTCGATCGTCTGAATCGGTCTCAGTTGCAATTGGTTCAAAGCGAGAAAATGTCGGCTTGGGGGAACTTAGTTGCGGGCGTCGCTCACGAAATTAACAATCCCGTTAGCTTTATCAGCGGCAACCTGCAACCTGCCGAAGATTACATTCGGGACTTATTCGGATTGCTCGATCTCTACCCAAAAAAATATCCCGAACCCGATGCCGATATTGAGGATGAAATAGAAGCGATCGACCTCGACTACATCCGGGACGATTTACCCAAACTGCTGGTATCGATGAAGGTTGGGGTCGATCACATCGGTCAAATTAGTACCTCGTTGCGAACTTTTTCGAGAACCGATAAAGAGTATAAAGTTTCTTTCAATTTACACGAAGGTTTGGAGAGTACGATTCTGATTCTCAAACACCGCCTGAAAGCCAACGAAAACCGTCCGGAGATCGAAGTTGTCACCCATGACGGCAACCTTCCCGAAGTGAACTGTTTTACCGGACAGTTGAATCAGGTCTTTATGAACATTTTGGCAAATGAGATCGATGCGTTAGACGAATCTAACGAAGGACGAAGTTTTGAGGAGATTCGTGTTAATCCCAATCGCATTACGATTTTAACCGAGGCCATCGGCGAGCGCGTTGTCGTGCGCATTCGAGATAATGGCAAAGGGATGCCAGAAGCCGTCCGACAACAGATTTTCGATCGAGGATTTACCACCAAAGGCGTGGGCAAAGGCACGGGATTGGGTTTGGCGATCGCCCGACAGATTATCGCGGATAAACACGGTGGCATCCTGGAAGTTTCCTCCACTCCTGGAGAAGGAACGGAATTTATGATCGCCCTCGCTCTCCAACCCTAAAAAACCCGATCTCAATCCCCAAAAATTGGTATCCTATCAAGAGAAGACTATTAAAACGGCGTGAGAAAAAAATGTCCGATCGGATATGGGGAAAGATAGCGGTCATCGTTTCGATCTCCATCGCCACTACCTTAGGTTTGCCCACTCGCGCCCAACTAGCGACCGACAAACTGCTATTCCAGGACATCACCCTGAGTCCGAATTTTCAACCCGATCCCAGACAACTGCGCGGCATTAGCGGTGGAACGATTGCAGTCGGAGACTTAACGGGTGTGGCGAATACCGTTACTGGACCGTGCGTGGGATACGTCAGCGAACACCCAGACCATCAACTGACGCTCACCGAATTTTTCGATTCCTTACGATTGATGGTCGAAAGCGAAGGAGATACCGCGATCGTCGTCCGCGGTCCTGGCGGTCTCTGGTGCAACGACGACCTCGACGGCAAAAATCCGGGGGCAATCGGTTTCTGGTTGCCAGGAACTTATGAAATTTGGGTGGCATCTTACGAAGAAAACCAATATTATCCCTATCGAATTCGACTCTCGGAAATCGATTTACCGACTGAATCAATCGATCGTTTAGCAATAGAACGTGATGAAGGGTGATGATAATTTCGCTCGCTTAAATGCCAACTAGAATCAAAGACACTTAAGAGTCTGCTCTGAGATGATACATCTGATCTTCACCCCAAAAATCGATCGGACGGTTGTCGATCCCACTTTCGAGCCTGAGTCATGCGACCAAAACCTCAATATCCGAGAGGGTTATTTTCCTAGCACTGGCTGGCTGAATCGACCCCAAACCTGTTAAAGTACGATCGTTCATCGCTGGAGAGAAAAAGGCGGACATCGATGCGGAGGTACAGCAACACGGACTTTTCCGTTAGGTTTTTTTCATATTTTTTGGCGTGCGATCTGGCAAACAATCCGGTAAAATCCTGTAGATATACGTATTAGGTATTGTCGAAATGCAACTGGTGCATTTCCAGATTGCAGCAAGTGCAGCTTGAAATAACTTGCCAGCCAATCGGGCGATACTCCCTATGGGAGTCGTTTACGCGATCGCCCGAGATTTAGCCTGAATCACAACTAGGGTGTAACACGCGGTACAAGGGGCATCGATCTTCGAGTTTGCGTTCGCTCGATCGTCCAAAGCCACCGCTCGATTGGGTTCTGAGTCTAAATGAGGTGGCGGTTAAATTTTAAAATTTCGGTAAAATTACGTAAATAGAAGGATATAAATCGATCGGCTTACGGGATATTTTTGCGTATTTTTACGGATAAAATTTCATCCGCAAACCCTCGATCAACCGAGATTAACAGAAGGTGAGTCATGCTCAAAGTGATGGTGGTAGAAGACAGTCTCGCTCAAAGGAAAGCAATTGCCAACTTTCTCAAGTCCGGCGGAGTCGTGGCGATCGAAGCCAAAAACGGAATCGAAGCACTGTCGTTACTCGAAGCCCAAAAGCCCCATATTATCCTGCTCGACGCGATCATGCCGGGGATGAACGGCTACGAACTCTGTCGCCGACTCAAAAGCAATCCCACAACCCAACACATCCCCATCATCATGTGTACGGGTCAAGACAACGCCAGCGATCGGTACTGGGCGATGAAGCAAGGTGCGGATGCCTATCTGGTCAAACCCTTCCGACCCGCCGAACTGATCGAACTCCTCAAACAATTTCTGCGTCCTTCATCAGCCCAGGCAACCGCCTCTGAACCCATCCCGCAGGCGATCGCTCCCCTCTCGGCGGCTGCCAGTCCTGGCTAGCAGATATTCCTGAAGGTTCTGAGGTCGCGCGATTCTAGCGATTCCTCTTGGAGTCGGTTTGCTTCTCGATTTATGATGAACTCCATTGTGGGAACTGCCTCTCAGCGGCAAATATTCCCGCGTGTTGCATCGATCTTTCTCCACGACCCCAAATCTCCAGCGTGAAATTCCGCGATCGCCTCTCTCCGCCGTCTTTTCAGCGTTCCGCCCTGCGTCGTCGCTCCATCCGCATCGGTCAAGTACAACTGACGTGGAAAACTCAACTGATTTTGACCGATCTGCGCCCAAAAATAAATCCAAACGAACCATTCGCGGTAAAATTGACACAGTGTCAAACATCGACACCGTGTCAAACATCACCGAACGCTTGGAGCGCACGATGAATTTAAAACGCTTTGTTTCAAAAACTCTCGGCTTAGCCCTGTGTGCCGTTGTCTTAGCCGTTAGCAGTCTTTTGTTGGGAGTCTCCCCCGCCTCTGCCGCAACTGTCGAGGTGAAGATGGGAGCCGATAGCGGTTTACTGGCATTCCAACCTGCCGAAGTCAAGATTAAAGCAGGCGATACCGTTAAATGGGTCAACAATAAGCTGGCTCCTCACAACGTCGTGGTCGAGGGTCATCCGGAACTGTCTCACAAAGCCCTGGCTTTCAGCCCCGGTGAAACCTTTGAAGCGACCTTTAGCGATCCGGGAACCTATACCTACTATTGCGAGCCGCACCGGGGTGCTGGCATGGTGGGTAAGGTCGTTGTCGAGTAAGATCCGCTCGACGTTACTTAGCCATTTAAGATCGACCTCCTCCTTTCTGCTGATGGGAGGAGTTGTTTTTTGAGGACGATCGATTTTGCCACCAAGTTCTGAGAGATCGTACTGCCTCGATTTCATCCTCCTTTGCCTCCTCGAGAAACGCATACAATTTCTCTTTAGGAACATCAGGAAATGTAGGACTCGCTTCAACTTCCACGTATACCCCTTCCCGAAGTTGATAAATTCGCCAGACCTTACCATTAAACCGCCAAAATTCAGGCACGCCAATGCCAGCATAAAACTGATTTTTGGCGATGTCGGTATGAGTAATGTCTACTTCCACCACCAAATCGGGAGGCGGGTCTTGTTGGAAATCGACTTCGCGCCCTTTGACGAGGGGTTGGTTTTGGATGTAGTAAGCATTATCGGGTTCTGCGCCTTTTTTCAGATGCGGGTAGTTCATCGTCGTCGAACCCATGGTCTTCATCCGCAGTCCCATCAGTTCAACTAAGGTCAGAATAAAACGTTCAATTAACCGACCGGAAAATTCATGAGCTTCTAGTGGCACGGTGATTTCTAACACTCCATCATCGTAAGTCAAACGGGAGCCGCGAGATTGGGGGAGTGCGTCTAAAATTTGCAGATATGCTTTCCAAGATACGCCGTGCAGAACCACCCGTTGCTCTCCAATGGGTCGTAACTCGGCTTTGGGTTCGGGTGCGGCAACAATCATTGAGTAACCTCCTGATTTTTGCGAATTCAGCCAGTAGTATCCCCTTACCTACCCTGGCATCCGGGGCAACCACAGGGGGATTGCCCCTACAAATCATTATGCCGAATTATCGATCTCTTATGGCTGTGCGGAAGTTGCACCGTCAACGATCAGTTGTCCGGCACGATCGATCGTTAATTTCGACTCGGGAAAATCCGTCGAACTGAGATAGCGAACTAGGGACACTGTGCGGAAATATTGATCGATATAAGGAATGCCGCGATCGTCCATCATCACGGGAATGATGCGTCCTCCAGCGAAGTTTCCCTCGGGGGTAAGCTTCACTTCCAAAATCATCGAATACCCGGTTTCTCCAGCCGTGGAGAGCGTCCGATAGCCCAGAAAATTCCCTAACGAGTAGGCGATAATTTTACCGTTATACAATTCGATCGCCCGAGGAACGTGAGGACCGTGACCCAACACTAAATCGGCTCCGGCATCGATCGCCGTTCGCGCAAAGGCGATAGAATTTCCTCGATTTTCGCCAAAGAAAAATTCAGTTTCGTTGGTAACGTGCAGCGCTCCGGTTCCTTCCGCTCCCGAGTGCATGGAAACGATGACCAATTGCGCGTTCTTTTTCGCTTCGGCAACTAACGATTTCGTCGTTTCTAAATCTTGGATGGCGTTATAAAACTCGTAGGGAGAAAAGCCGATCGTGGCAACTTTGATGCCTTCAATGTCTTGATAGAGAATTTGATTCTTATTGCCAATGGTTTTAATGCCAACAGAGGCAAGACTGTTTTGCGTATCTTGGAAACCCACCGGACCGAAATCCATGGCGTGGTTGTTGGCAATGTTGAAAATATCAAATCCCGCATCAGCAAACAGTTGGGCGTATTCTGGCGGAGAGCGAAACGCGAATACCAGTCCGCCGCCCACGGCTTTAGAACTATTGGGATGGTTGGTTAAGGAACTTTCAAAATTTCCGAAGACGATCTCGGCGCGTTCCAAGTAACCGCGAACTTCAGTGGGCAACAATTCATTCATATCTCCCGGAAGGCGGTAGTCGGGATAGTTCGTGCCGGGAATCACGTCGCCGACGGCTTTGATGGTAATGAAGGGCGGTAGGGGTTGGCTGGGCGTTGCTGGGGCAGCAGCGGGGGTTGGCGGTTGAGTTTTGGCGGCGGGTTGGGGTGTCGCGGTTGCTGTTGGGGTGACTTTCGACGCCGTGGGTGCGGCTTGTGGTTGGAGGGCGGGACTCGGTTGGACAGGAACGGGGGAGGGGACGTTGGCTACGGGAGCAACCGCTGGAGGTGCGGATACGGCTTGCGGTTCGGCTGGGGTGACGGATACCGTCGAAGCGTTGGAGGGTGCGGGGAAGAAGCGATTGATGTAAGCTACGCCGCTACCGAAGGAAAAACCGATAATGCCGAGAGATACGAACCGTTGCAACCAGCGATCGCCCATGAATTTTGTCTCCAAACAGCTAGAGATTTAGTCTACCGCACAACGATCGAGACGCATATAGTAGTGAGCAGTAGCCCACATCAAACCCAAACCCCAATAACGGATGACAAATGACCAGTAACCCTCGATCGTTCCTTCTGCCTTCTGCCCTCTGCCTTCTGCCTTCTTTACGCTATCTTGAAAAGAGTTGACTGTCTTAAGGAAAACGAATAGGGTATGACCGCAAACGGGAACACTGGAAATCTGCGACAACCGCGCCGAATTTTGATTACGGGAGGGGCGGGGTTTATCGGATCGAATTTCGTCCATCACTGGTGCGATCGCTACGAAGACGATCGCGTGGTCGTTCTCGATGCCCTCACCTACGCGGGGAATCGCGCCAATCTCGCCGCTTTGGAAGAACGGGAAAATTTCCGATTCGTGCGGGGGAATATTTGCGATCGCGCCCTCATCGATGCAATCTTACTCGAAGAACAGATCGATACGGTTGCCCATTTTGCCGCAGAATCTCACGTCGATCGATCGATTCTCGGTCCGGATGCTTTCGTGCAAACCAACGTCATCGGTACGTTTACCCTGCTCGAAGCCTTCCGCAACCACTACCCAACGCTCGCCGATGCCGGAAAAGATGGGGTCTTTCTCCACGTTTCCACCGACGAAGTGTACGGCAGTCTCGGTGCGGACGATCCGGCATTCAGCGAAATCACGCCTTACGCGCCCAACAGTCCCTATTCTGCCTCCAAAGCCGGAAGCGATCACCTCGCGCGAGCTTATTATCACACCTACAATCTGCCCACAATTATTACCAACTGCTCTAATAATTACGGGCCCTATCACTTCCCGGAAAAATTGATTCCCTTGATGTGCATCAACATCTTATTAGGGAAACCCCTACCCGTTTACGGAGACGGTCAAAACATTCGCGATTGGCTGTACGTTCGCGATCATTGCAGTGCATTGGATACGGTCATTCACAAAGGCAAACCGGGAGAAACTTACAATGTTGGCGGCAACAATGAGGTCAAAAATATCGACCTGGTGAATATGCTCTGTCAGTTGATGGACGAACTGGCACCCGATCTCCCCGTTCGTCCTAGCGAAAAATTGATTACTTTCGTTAAAGATCGTCCCGGACACGATCGCCGCTACGCGATCGATGCCACTAAAATTAAAACTGAATTGGGGTGGATGCCTTCGGTCACCGTTGAAGAAGGGTTGCGACAAACCGTCCAATGGTTCTTAACTCACGAATCTTGGTGGAAACCGCTGTTATCGGAAGAATATCAAGCGTACTATCAAAAAGTGTACGCGCATTAATTGGGATAAGTTTCCTAAGATTTTGGGCGTAGCAGTTACAAGATGAATGTCGGTTGGTCGGCAACATTTTGGGCAATTGCTACGCTTTTATTTTCGGGCTAACTGCTAACTACCGATCGCTATATTGCCGAATTTGTTCGAGGAGTTGTTGGCGATCGATCGCCGGTTCGAGACACGATAATCCCTGGCACACCAAACCCACCGATCCTGCGGGTAATTCGGCTTCGGATTTGAAAACAACGGTAGGGAAATATTGGGGAATTAAATCCCGTAATTGGGCGGGAGTGGTGCGGACGAGAAGGGGGTGTAAATAGGCATCGAGTGCGGCGATCGAACTGGGACAGGCTTGGGGGGATTTTTCGAGAATGCTGCTAAAACTTTGTAAGGTTTGTTCGGCGCGATCGAGATGACTTAAATCTTCGCTCAGGAGTGCCAAACGGACTAGATTTGCGATCGCAATTCCATTCGCTGCCGGAGTTGCATTATCCATATAACTGCGTTCCCGAACGATGAGATCGCCGCTCGCATCTTTAGCAGTATTATAATAGCCTCCGCCTTCGATACTCCACAAAAATTCGTCGAATTCGGCTTGCACGTTCGAGGCTTTATCTAGCCAGAACTCGGCTTTTTCTGCCTCAGAATCTAAGACTAAACTCGCTTGATGTAAATCTAATAAGGCTTTGATAAACAGCGCGTAATCTTCCGATTGAGCGAGAACGGATACTGTGCCGTCGTAGTTCAACCGATGCAGGCGATCGCCTTTCCACTGATGTTCTAAAATAAAGTTTGCCGCTTTTTTGGCTAACTCGAAATATTCCGAATTGCCGAAGACTGCCGCCGATCGCGCCAATCCCGAAATCGTTAAACTATTCCAAGCGACGATCGCCTTGGTATCGGTAACGCAGGGAATGCGACCTTGCCACTTTGTGGTTTTGGCTTCATCGTTATTTCGCGCGGGGGGGAAGATTTCTAAAGAGCGCGAATCGCTACCGTATCGAGCCACAAATAACTTGTCTAACGCCGCTTCTGCGGTCTGGCTCAATGCTCCCGGATGTCGCCGTTGAAGGACGTTCTTCCCTTCAAAATTCCCCGCTTTGCTAACAGTAAATTGCTTCTCGAGTTCCGCATATTCGGCTTTTGTTAATAACTCTTGCAGTTCGTCAAAACTCCAGACGTAAAACGCGCCTTCTTCCGGTTCTACATCATCCGGCGTCGTAAAACTATCGGCATCTTGCGCGGCATAGAAATAGCCTTCCGGCGCGGTCATCTCCCGCTTCAGCCATTCTACCGTTTTGGCGATCGCCCTTTCAAATGCAGGTTCTCGCACCCCCGCACTCCACAAATTCGCCAGATACTCCAAAATCTGACCGTTATCGTAGAGCATTTTTTCAAAGTGGGGAACCGTCCAAGTGGGATCGACGGTGTAGCGGTGAAATCCGCCGCCAACGTGGTCGAAAATGCCTCCCAGCGCCAGATCTAAGCCTCGTTGCCGGGTAATCGCGTCAGCGTCGTACTGGGAATCCAACGCGAAGCGCGTCCCTCGCAGCGCCGTATCCGCATAGGGAATCATGGGGAAGCGAGTTCCGGGTCCTTCGGTTTTGGCGATGCGGGTACTCATGACCAACCCTTTGAACAACCACTGGATATCGAGGGTTTCGGCGATCGATCCGGGGGGAATTGCCGCCTGTTGCAGGGAATCCAACATTTCCGCTTGGATGGTTTGCAACTTCTCTTTTTCCGTATCGTAGTAGTGACGAATTTGTTGCAAGACTCGCAAAAATCCCGGTCGTCCGTAGCGCGGTTCTACTGGGAAATACGTCCCCCCGTAAAATGGAACCAAACTCTCCGGCAGCAAAAAGACGTTCAGGGGCCAACCGCCTTGTCCCACCATCATTTGCAGCGCCTGCATATAAATGCTATCTAAATCCGGACGTTCCTCGCGATCGATCTTAATCGGCAAAAAATTCGCATTCATGTACGCCGCGATGGACTCGTCGGAAAAGGCTTCCCCCTCCATCACCGTACACCAGTGACAACTGGAATACCCGATGGACAGGAAAATGGGTTTGTCTTCCTGCCGTGCCGTAGCGATGGCGTCATCGCACCAGGGCCACCAATCGATGGGGTTTTCGGCGTGTTTGCGAAGGTACAGACTTTGGGATTGCGCGAGGCGATTGGTCATGTTGGCAGGTTAGGAAGATCTCAAGGGGCATATCTAAGGGTATCGCGATCGGGGTGGAGGGGGGAAGGGGACGATTCCCGTTTAGTGTAATGATGCGGTTGGGTTTTCTTTGGCAAAATTGTAAAATAATCTGAATTTTTTGGGGTTCATGTCATTATTCGGTATAGAATTCCGGCTGAGATACGCAATTAGATACCACTAAATCCTGCCAAGTTTAAACCCTTGGCTAATAGATAAAGTGATCTAAAGATAACTGAAACGCCGAAATTTTAGTCCTCTAAGCGAGGAGTTCAGCTATTAGCCCAGACCTTAAGGTTTAAGGTCTGGGCGGGTAAGTTTAACTCAATCCCAAATTTTAACTCCCAGGCAGATCGACGAAAATTATGAGTTCCGAACCCAACCCAAAACCGATCGGTCAATTGCGCTCGATCTTCAGTATTACCCTATTTGTTATCTTGACGATCGGCGTGGCTTATTTAAGCTGGAATTTCATCGCGGCTTTAATCGCTAAATTTGCTTGATTCCATTTCAATTGGCAAGCAAACGGAAACCGTCGTTCCTGTTTCCAAACAAGATGTAATCGATAATTCACCCCCGTGCGCTTCGACAATGCGTTTGACGATCGCCAATCCCAGACCCGTTCCTTCGGGTTTAGTGGAAAAGAACGGTTGCGTTAGTTTGGGGATAATATCTGGCGGAATGGGATCGCCATTGTTGCCAATCCGAATCCAGATGCAATGGGTTTGTCGATCGATTTCCCATCGGATTGTTTCTTCCGAGGGAGAAGCTTCGCAGGCATTGCGAAAAAGATTGAGGAAGACCTGTTTGAGTTTGTCGCGATCGCCCAAGACATTAGCAACCGGATGCGTTGAAGAAAATTCGATCGATCGCACTTCATTGCCATCAATAATTTCGCGACTCAACTCATTTAATTCTACCTCCACCCATTGCAAAGCTTGGGGTTTGGCGTAGAGTAAAATTTCTCCCAGCAAGCGTTTGAGGCGATCGAGTTCGTCGAGAGCAAGAGCGAGTCTCGCTTGAGAAGAATCGGGCAATTGGAGGCGTTGAAAATGACTCAACCCCAGATCGATCGTCGCGAGTGGATTGCGAATTTCGTGGACGATAATAGCAGCAAATTCGCCAATCGCCGCAAGGCGTTCTCGTTCGACCAATTGGATGTGAGCCAGCCGCAATTCTTCAGTGCGTTTTTCAACTTCGGCTTCTAAAATGTGATTGAATTGAAGCTGTTGTTGGTAAAGTTGATAATTATCGATCGCCGTGGCGGCACGTTCGGCAAACAGTTCGGCAATGCGAACTTCTTCGGGACTAAAATGGCGAGAGCGGCGGTGAAAAGAACAGATCGTACCGATGGTTTTTCCCGTCGGCAAGCGTAGGGGAACGCCTAAATAGGCGCGATAGCCTTCGGGTGCGCTACCATAATTGGGACAGGCGATCGCATCTTCGACAACGAGCGATCGACCGCTGCTAACTACGGTGGAAGTGAGCGTGCCGTGCAAGGAATAAATGGCATCGGGATCGTTGAGTTCGAGGTTGCTGGCGAGGATGCGGTCTCGATCGGGTTTGCACAACAGCGTCACCACCGACCAATCCAAACCGATTAATTGGCTGACCCCGCAGGCAATGTCTTTTAAATAGCGATCGAGTTCTCCGACTCGATAGCTGAGAGAGGAGAGTAATTCGAGGGTGCGTTGCTCTCGCTTTCCGGGATGCACGATGGGAAACTCCTCTTTTATGAAGCCAAGCTGAATGAATGCTGAAAGTTTAGCAAAAATTATAGGATTTAGGTTACTAAGGATATTAATATTAATTTCTCAGGAAACATTCATCTGAAATTGGGTACTTTGAGACAACATAGAAGTAAATTACTCTCTCAGTCACAGTGATGAACAGACAACGTTCTCTATTAATCGCGATCGGTTTCCTCACTTTTCTGGCGATCGGATGTACTGCCGAAGTTTCCCAAACCGAACCCGCTGCAACTCCAGAGGCGATCGCATCTACCCCACCCGTAACCCCATCTGCCGCCCCCACAACGGCTCAAACTTCAGAAAGTTCGGGCAGTCCGTTGGTCGTGGTTCCCAATAGCGGACATAGCCAAATTTCCGGCACTGCGAGAACGATCGCCGAAGGAGAAAAACGCTATTTGGTATTAGATAAAACCTTCGAGACCGAAAGCGGACCGGATTTAACGGTTGTTTTAGTGCGTTCCCCGGAACTGACTTCGCCCCAACTCGAAGAAGGTAGCTATTTTCTGCTCGGCGAGTTGCAAGCCAATAGCGGGGAACAACGCTACGAAATTCCCAGCAACGTTAACTTAGAAGATTTCGGGTCGGTTGCAATTTGGTGTCGTCAATTTAATACCACATTTGGATATGCCAATTTATCGAAAAGTTAAAATTTTCAAATTAGATGTTAGGTATCGACTCTTAGTTATTTTCTCGAGCGTGCAGAATGCTATACTTGCAAAAAACGAGCCAAAAATTGGTATTTCGAGTTATGAGCTTATCAGCGATCGCCCTTTTCTCGGCAGTTACACCTGCTCTAGCTGAAGAAGTTAGCTCGAAAGCTGGATTTAATCTGCAAGTAATTTTCCAGAATGCCTTAGAGTGGGTTAACAGCCAGGGAACTGTGGGCGTTTTAGTCTTTATAGGATTATACGCGATCGCCACAGTTGCCTTGGTTCCCGGCAGTTTATTAACGCTGGGTGCGGGGGTAATTTTTGGGCTAGCTTTCGGCTCCATTTATGTTTTTGTCGGTGCAACCTTGGGCGCAACTCTTGCTTTTATTGTCGGTCGATATTTGACTAGAGATTGGGTTGCTAAGAAAATTGAAGGTAACGAAAAATTTGCAGCCATCGATCGGGCGGTGAGTAAAGAAGGCTTTAAAATCGTACTGCTCACTCGATTATCTCCCGCCTTTCCCTTCGTTCTTTTAAACTATGCTTACGGGTTAACTGGCGTTACTTTAAAAGACTATGTTTTAGGATCTGTAGGAATGATTCCCGGTACGATTATGTACGTCTATCTCGGTTCCCTCGCCGGAGATCTCGCTCGCATTGGCATGGAAGGTTCTGCCAGTAATCCCAACGCCGAAATTGCTCAATGGGTTCTCCGCATCGTCGGCTTTATCGCCACCGTTGCTGTCACGGTATACGTGACTAAAATTGCCCGTCAAGCACTCAATGAAGAGACGGAAAATTAACTATTATTAGTGCGTTTCGTACCTCAACACATCCTACCTAAGAACGAACGATGAACGATTTTCAAACTGTAACCGTTTCCCCGATGGATGAGTACAATCAGCGTTTGGTCTCCCACGTCCATCCGCCAGATTGGGTAAATCCAAAACCCGAATCTTGGTACGATTTAGTGGTCATCGGTGCGGGAACGGCGGGATTGGTGGTGGCGGCGGGGGCTGCTGGATTGGGGATTGGCTTGAAAGTGGCGTTGGTAGAACGTCATTTAATGGGCGGAGATTGCCTGAATGTGGGATGCGTTCCGTCAAAGTGCTTAATTCGATCGTCTCGAACCGTTGCCGATATCCGAGATGCCGGATCTTTTGGCGTGAAAACATCAAATTTCCAGGTTGATTTTGCCCAAGTCATGCAGCGAATGCGAAGGCTGCGGGCGGGCATCAGTCACCACGACTCGGCGACGCGATTTCAAAACTTGGGCGTGGATGTTTTTTTAGGCGACGGGCATTTTGTGAATTCCCAATCGGTGAAGGTGGGAAATCATACGTTGCGGTTTAAAAAAGCCGTGATTGCCACGGGAGCGAGAGCCGTTCAACCCGCAATCGAAGGTATAGAAACAGCGGGATATTTGACCAACGAAACGGTATTTTCTTTGACGGAATGTCCGCGACGGTTAGCAGTCATTGGCGGCGGACCGATCGGTTGCGAATTGGCACAAGCATTCCATCTTTTGGGTGCTAGGGTAACGCTAATTCATCGCGGATCGCACTTGTTGAATCGGGAAGATGCGGATGCGGCGGAGATCGTCCAGAATGCGTTTTTAAGGGAAGGAATTCAGTTGGTTTTGGGAACGACGCCGAAGCGGGTTGAGTTAACAAAAACCGGAAAAAAGCTGTATTTCGATCGCGAGGGAAAAGAAGAGTCTATCGAAGTCGATGAAATTTTAGCAGGGGCGGGTCGCGCACCGAATGTGGAAGGTTTAAACTTAGAAGGAGTGGGGGTAGAATTCGATCGTCAAGGAGTGAAAGTGAACGATTACCTGCAAACTACCAACCCCAAAATTTACGCGGCGGGTGATATTTGCTTGAATTGGCAGTTTACCCATGCCGCCGATGCTGCCGCACGAATTGCGATTAAAAATACTCTATTTTCTCCCTTTGGATTGGGCAAATCTAAGATTAGCAATTTGGTGATGCCGTGGGTAACGTATACCGATCCAGAAATTGCCCACGTGGGAATGTACGAACAGGAGGCACGAGAAAAAGGGATCGAAGTCAGTACGATTAAAATCGATTTTAGCAGCGTCGATCGGGCGATCGCCGATGGAGAAGAAGAAGGGTTTGTGAAAATTTTACATCAAAAAGGTAGCGATAAGATTTTGGGTGCGACGATCGTGGCTCGCCATGCCGGAGAAATGATTAGCGAAGTAACAACGGCGATCGTTGGCGGGTTGGGTTTGAGTACCCTATCAACTGTAATTCATCCCTATCCCACTCAAGCAGAAGGAATTAAGAAAGCGGCGGATGCCTATCGCCGTACGTTGTTAACTCCGCGCAGTCAAACGTTATTAGGTTTCTTGACGAAGTTATCTTAATTTTTGACTCAGTATAAGGATTCCGAGGCATCAAAAGATCTCCCTAAATCCCCCCACTGAGTCAGGAGGGTTAGGGGGAAACGACCCGATTTTTATTGGAAATGACGATTAAAGACCAGTAGGGAACGGCAGCAGGATCGACTTTGGAAATCGGAATAATTTTCTGTTGCGGTTGGGTCGATCGCTCGATATAGTGCGCTCGATTTAATAAATCTAACTCGGTTAAAATCGTCCGAACTTTGGTAAAATGCCTGCCTAATTTGATAATCACTGCTGCATCGGTAATGGTAAGTCGATCGCGCAAGGTTTCTTCATCTAACGTGGCGGGAATAATAGTCAGGATATCGTTGCGATAGGTCATCGGGACACCGAGCATTGCCGCACTTGCCGTGATGGAAGAAATTCCCGGTACAATTTCGATGGTAAATTTTCCCGACAGTCGATCAAACAAATACATAAATGTACCGTACAACATCGGTTCGCCTTCGCAGAGAACAGCTACATCTTTCCCGGAAATTAATTGTTGGGAAATTTGCTCGGCAGCGAGATCGTAATCGGGTTGTGAAGATCGATCTATGCTAAAAGGAAATTGTAACGGCAGTTCGATACAATGATCTGGAATAAACTCAGCAACGATCGCCCGCACAATGCTTTTTCCTCGTTCCGAAATCGGATAAGCAATAACGGGAACCGAGGTTAAAATTCGATGGGCTTTTAGGGTTAAGAGTTCCGGATCGCCGGGACCAATTCCCAACCCGTACAATCGTCCTGGTGATGTTGTCAAAATTCGCTCTCCTTCGCTAAAGCATTCACCGCAGCCGCCGCGATCGCGCTGCCCCCTCGCCGTCCGTGCAAGGTCATAAAAGGAACGCCACGACTGTCATTTTCTAGTTCTAACTTCGATTCCGCCGCACCAACAAACCCGACGGGAAACCCCAAAATTAACGCGGGTTTTGCTACGCCTGTATCCAAAAGTTCCAATAAATGAAAAAGAGCAGTAGGTGCGTTGCCAATTGCCACGATTGCACCGTTTAAATCCGGTTGCCAAAGTTCGACTGCTGCCGCCGATCGGGTATTGCTAATTTGCTTGGCTTTTTCAGGAACTTCTGGATGATTGAGCGTACAAATGACTTCGTTCTGAACAGGCAATTGATCGCGAATAATGCCGTGTAAAACCATTTGCGAATCGCACAAAATTGGCGCACCCTTGGCTAATGCCATTCGTCCGATTTTCACCGCATCCGCCGAAGCCGCTAAATCTTCAACAATATCCGTCATCCCGCAAGCGTGAATCAACCGCACGGCAATGTTTGCTAAATCGGTCGGCAAGCGATCGAGATTGGCTTGGGAGCGGACGATTGCAAAAGATTTGCGGTAAATTTCATTGCCATCGCGAAGGTAATCGATCGTCATAGCATAGACAATAGAATCGGACGTTGTAAGTAAGATTGTAGGAGAATCGGGGTTTGGGAAAGTGGCTGTCGATCGTGGGGATAGGGGAGGATGGATTGGCGGGAGTGAATCCGGTGGGGCGATCGCTGGTCGATCGTGCCGAAGTCATCGTTGGGGGAGAACGCCATTTAGCCATGTTACCCCCAGGCGATCGTCGGGAACAACTGATTTGGACTTCTCCCATTGAAGAATCGGTGAACGAGATTTTGCGCCGTCGAGGGCAGGCCGTGTGCGTTCTAGCAAGCGGAGATCCCATGTGTTACGGCATTGGCGTCACCTTCACCCGCCGCCTTCCGATAACAGAAATGACGATCGTCCCTTCGCCTTCGACCTTCAGTTTAGCCTGCGCCCGGTTGGGGTGGTCCCTGGCGGAGGTAGAAACCCTGAGTTTGTGCGGTCGCAATCCGGCACTGTTGAATGCCGTGTTGTATCCCGAGGCGCGATTGTTGGTCTTGAGTGCCGATCGCCGCACGCCGTCAACGGTGGCTCAAATCCTCACGCAGCAAGGGTTTGGCGATAGTCAGATAACCGTTCTCGAGCGCATGGGGGGGGACGCAGAACGAATTATTGAGGGGGTGGCATCGGCTTGGCAGGCGGCGGATATTGCCGATTTGAACGCGATCGCCATTCGCTGCATCCCCAGCACTTCCCCCCGTTTCTCCCCAACCCGCCTTCCCGGACTTCCCGACAGTGCCTACCACCACGACGGACAACTCACCAAACGCGAGGTTCGTGCCGTCACCCTGTCCGCACTCGCACCGCTCCCCGGACAACTGTTGTGGGACGTGGGTGCGGGATGCGGTTCTGTGGGGATCGAATGGATGCGAACCCATCCCAGGAATCGGGCGATCGCGATCGAACCCCATCCCCAACGCTTACAATATATTGCCGACAATGCCACCGCCTTGGGAACGCCAAATTTACAAATTATCCCAGGAGAAGCACCTGCGGCACTGCAAGAGTTACCGTCACCGGACGCAATTTTTATCGGTGGCGGATCGACCGTACCGGGGGTATTAGAAACCTGCTGGCAAATTTTACTGCCGGGGGGACGGTTGGTCGCCAATGCCGTGACGATCGAAAGCGAACGCCTCCTCCTGGAATGGCGCGATCGAGTGGGGGGAGAACTCACCCGCATTGCTATCCAACGCGCCGAACCCGTGGGCAAATTTTGGGGGTGGAAAGCCATGGCTCCCGTGACGCAATGGGTTGTTGTCAAGTCTGCGCGATAGCGACTAGCCAACACCCATATAATGAGAGAATCGATGGGGTTGCATCGCAGACAGGGAATGTAGCGTGCCAAAAGAAAAAACGAAAGTCGATCGAAAAGTTTCTAGCGCTCAGGCGGTTATCGGCGCGATCGTCCTGCTGGCGGGGGTCGGGGTAGCAATCGTCGGCGATCGGCTGTGGCTCGCTCGCTTCTCCCAAACGCCGGTTGAGAAAACCGATCCGGCAACTGCACCCACCCCATCGCAGTCGATCGCACCCACATTGCCGTTGCTATCCCAGGTCGATTGGGGCAATTTCATCGTCGATGCCGTAGAGCGCGTTAAACCCGCCGTCGTCCGCATCGATTCAGTCAGGACGGTGTTACAGCGGCAAAGCCCGTTCGGCTTTTTTCCGCCCGGATTCGGACAGCCTCAAGAGCGGGTCGAACGGGGGACGGGTTCCGGTTTTATCATCAATGCCAACGGTCAAATTCTCACCAACGCTCATGTGGTTGAAGGGACGCAGCAGGTGCGCGTAGCGCTGTCCGACGGTCGCAGTTTTGAGGGTCGGGTACTGGGCAGCGATCCGCTGACCGATGTTGCCGTGGTCAAAATCGAGGCAACGGATTTACCGACAGTTGCCATCGGGGATTCGGGCGACTTGCAACCGGGAGAATGGGCGATCGCCATCGGCAACCCCCTGGGACTCGATAGTACGGTGACGGCGGGCATTATCAGCGCTACCGGGCGATCGAGTTCCGATGTCGGCGTGCCGGATAAGCGGGTGGGTTTCATTCAAACCGATGCGGCGATCAATCCCGGTAATTCCGGCGGTCCGTTACTCAATGCAGCGGGTGAAGCCATCGGCATGAATACGGCAATTATCAGTAACGCGCAGGGACTGGGCTTTGCTATTCCCATCGAAACGGCTCAGCGGGTTGCCGAACAATTGATCGCTACGGGAAAAGCCCAACATCCCTATTTGGGCGTTCAGATGGTGACGCTGACACCGGAAACTCGAGAGCAAATTATCGGTCAGTTGGGTTTGCAAATCCAGATCGCGGTCGATCGCGGGGTGTTGGCGATCGCCATTATTCCCAACTCCCCCGCCGCCGCCGCCGGATTTCAACCGGGGGACGTGATTCAAAAAATGGGCGATCGCGAAGTCTTAACCACCGAAAACGTTCAGGAAATCGTGCAAGTTAGCCCCATTGGAACGCCGCTTTCCGTCGAAGTCAATCGCCAAGGAAAAACCGTCATTCTCCAAGTCACGCCCGCAGAAATGCCAGTGCCGCAGTGAGTTTATAGCAAAAGGTAGAAGCTTGAGGGCAGGGGGAGCGGGGGGAGCTTTCTTGAGCAGGGGGAGAAAACAGCGACCAATTACCCATTACCCATTACCAACCCCAAATGACTAGTGACCAGTGACAAATGACCCATTCGCGATCGTCTGTGGCAGTCGGAGATCTAGCTGCGATGCGTCAATCGTAAAATATCAAATTTCACTAAATAGACGATCGTGCGGTAAATTCGATGGGGATGGGAAGACGGCGATCGCCCTAGCTGTCGTACGATCTCTGCCACGGAACGAGAACCCCCTTCGCCGATCGCCTCGAGAATGGCTTCGAGGTCTTCCTCCCCAACGCGCAAACCTGCTCCCACTTGATTCATCGCAAACGCGCCCAGTTGCCGTCGCGCTTCCGGTGCTGCCATTGCCCCCCAACTCACTTGCCGATCGTCGGTTAACGTGTGAGTGGGGTAATGAGAAAAGAGCCGCAACGGATCGTCGGCTAAGGGATAGGGCGAGCGATCCTGCGGACGAGACACCGTAGGGACACCGCGCGATCTGCCTGCTGTGTCGCCGCACGAACGCACCTGCGCCAACTCCGCCCACAACGCCTCGTAAGCCGCGATAACCCCCTGCCAATCGTAAACCTCTCGCGCCCTCCGGCGTCCGTTTTCTCCCATTTGCTGCCGCAACTCGGCATTCTCCACCAACACCTTTAACGCTTGGGTACAAGCTTCCACATCCACCGCCGTCAGGCTAGCGGTGTGACCGATATAGGTGCTGTAATTCAGGCTGCCCTCAAAATGCTGCAAACCCAGTTCTAAGGCGCATCCCGGCGGCGGTAACAGCGTGGGAACTCTGAAGCCGTCGATGCCGTGACGCACCGATTCTTTGTACCCGTTCCAGTCGGAAACAACGACCGGAAGACCCGCCGCCATGGCTTCGATAGGAACCAATCCGAAAGTTTCTTGAATGTTATCGGCGAGGGAGATCAAAATATCGGCAGCATACCAAATCGATCGGCGAAGATCTGGCTGTCGTCCGTCAAGAAACCCAACTCGTACCGAAGGACAAAATGCCGCCGCCGTTTGCTTAAACGCCGCTTCGTGTTCGGGAAATTCAAACCAACCCGATTGAATTAAATAGAGGGGTTGGCGGGTCGATTGCGCCACCCGTTCCAACGCCAAATACATAGGAACTGGATGCGCCTTGGCGTGAGCGATTAAGCGTCCCACAAATAAGACAACGATCGCCTCTGGAGGAATGCCCAACCGCTGCCGCCACTGATGGCGAACTCTTTGCGCCTCCTCTCCGGACAAAAACGCCTCGCAGTCTACTCCCAACGGAATCACGGGTAATTGGATCTCGGTATGCGGCGTTCCCCCGATACGCTGAGCTAAATAGTCTCCCCAACGCTCTAACAGCGATTCCATCCAGGTTTTCACCGCATTGGAGGTACAGACGATCGCATCCCACGGCTGAAACGGCGCGATAAAGAGATCCCCCACCGCCTGCATCACCGCCGTACTCGCCGTGGTGTGGGTAACGCCGCACAAACTGTACGATCGCGGATCGCCGTACTGACGCTGCCACGCCAACGGCGATAATCCCGGACTGGGAAAATACAGCGTCCCCGCCTCGGTTAACGCTTGGGGTTGGTGTAACGGCAACCACCGCACCGCACGGGGACGAGGCATCCACGGTTCGATCCGACGGCAAAAATCCTGAAACTCTCCCCGAGTAGCCGCTTGGCAATACAAATGCTCCGCCGTCCCGTAGCGAACCAACCCCTTCAGGAATCCTTCCCCAGCCGCCTGACGACCGAGCAAACGTTGCCCTCCGGTATCGTAACCCTCTCGGTTGTAGTAAATCGCCGCCGTCGTTCCCATGTTTCAGTATTCAGTGACCCATTACCCATTACCCATTACCCATTACTTAATGACCTTCTTCAATAATTTCGGAATATCCCAAGGTCGTTCGGCAATGGGGATGTTGGCTTTTCGCAAAGCTTCGATTTTACGTTGGGCGGTTCCGGTATCGATATCCAGGAGGGGATCGCTGGGATCGTTCTGCGTGCCGCTGATGTGGGCGGTGACGATCGCTCCGGCGTGTCCCAGTCGTTTGCCTTTGGGAGCAAAACAGCCAGCCACGTAAGCAATAACGGGTTTGTCGATCGCCTCGTCGATGTATTGGGCGGCAATTTCTTCGCTGTCGCCGCCAATTTCACCCACCAATACGATCGCCTCCGTTTCCTCATCTTCGTCTAAAATTTGCAACCACTGGGGAAACGAGGAACCCACGATCGCATCGCTGCCGATGCCGACGACGATCGACTGTCCGAACCCGTCCAGAGTGAGAGATCGGGCTATTTCGTAGGTGAGCGTCCCGCTGCGACTGATGATACCCACCTTCCCCGGCGTGCAAAATTCGGGGGGGTACGTTCCTAGTAAAGCTTTGCCGGGAAAGATAATTCCCGGCGTATTCGGACCGACCACCAACACGTCCTTATCTTCCGCCTTGCGCAGCAATTGCACGACATCGAGAGGGGGTACGCCTTCGGTGAGGAGAATCAGTTGGCGAATCCCGGCATCGATCGACTCTAGTGCCGCATCTAGCACCAGATACGGATGCACGCAAATTATCGCCACCTCGATCGTTCCGACCGCCTTTTGGGCTAATTCCACCATATCGAAAATGGGGATATCGTCGAGCTTTTGTCCTCCTTTGCCGGGACTGACACCCGCGACGATGTTGGTTCCGCATTGCTTCATTAAAGGTGCGTAGGTAGACCCTAACGGTTGGGTAATCCCGTAGATTAAAACTTTGGTCTTTGACGTAAAATTTGGCATGGGAGATGGTCGATCGGGTCAAAAGATCTCATCTTAGCTTAACCCGATCTCAGCCCCGCGCTCTATTGGATAGCCCGAAAAATCATTTGCTATCCTACTCCTGGAATGCTTGAGGAGACGAGGGTGAGGCGGTGAGGGGAAGGGAGCAGGGGGAGCAGGGGAGGCAGGGGGAGCAGGGGAAGAAGAAGTTTGCTAATGACGAATGACACATTCCATGCAATACAAACAACTCGGTAACAGCGATTTAACAGTTTCGGAAATCTGCTTGGGAACGATGACGTTCGGGCAGCAAAATTCGTTAGAGGAAGCCTGCGGGCAACTCGATTTTGCTGTTGATCGCGGGGTGAATTTCATCGATGCGGCGGAGATGTATCCGGTTCCGGCGCGGGCAGAAACTTACGGGAAAACGGAAGAATATATCGGTCGGTGGCTATCGGGAAAACCGCGCGATCGTTTCGTTATCGCCACCAAAATCGCCGGACCGACGCGGAGTATGCCGTGGATTCGCAGTGCCGATCGCCAAGTCGATCGCCCCAATATCGAACGTGCCGTCGAAGATAGCCTCAAACGGTTGCAAACCGATTACATCGATCTCTATCAAATTCACTGGCCCGATCGTTACGTTCCCCTCTTTGGGGGCGATAAATACGACCCCAAAAACGAACGAAAAACGGTCTCGATTCAAGAGCAGTTAATGGTTTTTGCTGAGTTAATTGAAGCGGGAAAAATTCGTTATTTAGGATTGAGTAACGAAACCCCTTGGGGAGTCTGTCAGTTTTGCCATCTAGCCGATCGATTGGGACTGCCGAGAATTGTTTCGATTCAAAATGCCTACCACCTCCTCAACCGCGAATTTGAAATTGCCCTCGCCGAAACCTGCCATTTAGAAAAAGTCGGGTTGCTGGCTTACAGTCCTCTCGCTTTTGGCTTTCTCACGGGGAAATATCAACAGGAAACCCCTCCCAATTCCAGAATTGGACTGTTTCCCATGTTTGGGGGTCGGTATAAAAAGCCTTACGTGCAAGAAACGTTGGACGCTTATCTTAACATCGCTCGGAAATATGACTTAATTCCGGCACAAATGGCTTTAGCTTTTGTGCGATCGCGCTGGTTCGTCACCAGTACCATTATTGGGGCAACAAATTTAGAACAACTCGAAGAAAATTTGTCAAGTCTTAAGGTCGAATTAAGCGAAGAAATCCTCAAAGAGATTAATGAGATTCACGCCCAACATCCCAACCCAACTCCTTAATTCAAATAAGGAACAGATTTAAAATTGTGGGCTACAAAACGGGTGAAACTTGCATTTGGAGAATAGTTTCTTTTGCGACAGCTTTCACAACATTAATACTCACGCTATTCCCAAGCTGATAGTACGCTTTATCGTCATTTTGATGAAGTTGAAAGCGATCGGGAAATCCTTGCAATCTTGCGGCTTCGCGCGGGGTGATGCGACGCACTCGGTTGTTATGGTAAACCCCTAATCGATTGGCATCGCTGGCAACTAAAGTAACAGATATTTTATGAGGATCTAGGAATTTGTAAACTTCAAACGAAAAATTACCCGAAACCGGTTTATAAAGATTTTCAGTTTTTTGTAAATATTTCTTGGCAACTAGTGACTCCAATATTTCATCTAAATTAGCCCGATCAAAAAAACTGGATATCTGTTCTTTGGTTAAAAGCTTGCCATCTCGATCTTTTCCAAATGCTTTATTTCTCCGTTTCAGAATAAATCGATTCATCAGTTCGATTTCTTCGGGACTACATTCACCTCGCAGTCCCAATTCCCAGGAGTGAATCGAATTCCATGCAAACGATCGAGATTGTCGTTCAATACGCACTTCAAAGCAGCCACAAATTCTGCCGAGCAATCATATTTGCGATCGGGATTATCTTCCAGAATATTTAAAACTTTAATTTCAGGTCGAGGAGAGGAAAATAAGGAAAGTTGCTGTGTATGGTGATAAGAATGAGAATCTGGGGAACCGACATCTGAAATCAGTTCGTACTGGGGTGAAAAATTTAAAATACCGATAATATAAATTCTAACTCGATTTTGAGGTAATCCAAAATTGGTACTATTGAGTAAGAAAGCATCGAAGCTGTAACCTCTATTCTGGATTTCGTATTGGATTGTTTCTAACGTTCTGCCGCGATCGTGACTGACTAAACCTCGAACATTTTCAAAAATAAACGCTTTGGGTTTACAGGTATCGATTAACCTCATGATTTCAAAAAATAAGGTTCCTCTCGTATCTCCAAATCCTTCTTTTTTGCCAGCATAGGAAAAAGATTGGCAAGGAAATCCAGCCAGTAAAAGATCGTGCGTGGGTAACGTTTCCAGTTCCCGAATATCTCCACAAGGTTGAGTTCCAAAATTTTGTTCGTACACCCAACGAGCATCTGGATCGATTTCGCTACTGAGAACGCAATCTGTTTCAATATTTAGCGATCGAGCGGCTTCTTCAAATCCCAGTCTCATGCCGCCAATCCCTGCAAACAGATCGATAAAACGAATCTTAGTCACCTGGCTACTTATACTCTAAATAGAAATATTCTAAGTTAGAGACCCTCAGTATATGCGATTCTTTACGTTCGAGTCTCCTCGATCGATTACAATATATATAGCTATTGAAAACTCAGCATGAATTCCTTAATTCTCTACAGCAAACCCGGATGCCATCTCTGCGAGGGACTGCAAGAAAAACTGGAACAAATTGAAGGCTTAACCTTAGAAATTCGGGATATCACCACCCGCGATGAGTGGTTCCAAGCCTACCAGTACGAAGTTCCCGTTCTCTGCCGCCTGCTCGACGAAAAGCCCCTACCTCGACCGTCTCCCCGCGCTTCTGTATCGCAGTTGCAACAAATGTTACAGAAATATTTATCTGCTTCTGAGGCAGAATAAGGTCAATCCCTTCAGGTGTGAGTACGTATACTTATGAAATTGCGCGAGTTAGTTGCCACCCTTCCCGAAATCGGTGCGATCGCCAATCGCCCGGAACTGGACGTGGAAGTCAAAGGCTTGAGTACCAACTCCCATGCTTGCCAACCGGGAGACTTATTTCTCGGAATGCCGGGAACGCGGGTAGACGGCGGCGATTTCTGGCAAAGTGCGATCGCCTCTGGCGCCATTGCCGCTTTGGTTTCGCCCCAAGCTGCCGCCAAACACCCCGCAACCAACGAGTTTGTCCTCCCCGTCGCCGATATGAGTGTCGCTTGCGCCCGAGTTGCCTGCGCTTTCTACGGCTATCCTACCCGCAAACTCAAACTCGTCGGCGTCACCGGAACCAACGGCAAAACCACCACCACCCACCTGATCGAGTTTCTCCTCGCCCAAAGCCAGCAGCCTACCGCCTTATTGGGAACGCTGTACACCCGGTGGCCCGGATATCAACAGGTTGCCACCCACACCACCCCCTTTGCCGTGGACTTGCAACAACAACTTGCCTCCGCCGTCGATGCCGGGACGAAATTTGCGGTGATGGAAGTCAGTTCCCACGCCTTAGCCCAAAATCGGGTGCTGGGGTGCGAATTCGACGTAGCCGTGTTTACCAACTTGACGCAAGATCACCTGGACTATCACCGGGATATGGAAGATTACTTCCAAGCTAAAGCGTTGCTGTTTAATTCCACGTATCTGAAGGGACGGGCGATCGTTAACGCTGACGATGCCTATGGCAAGCGGTTGATCGAGTCGGTGGGATCGGAGCGCGTTTGGCGATACAGTACCACCGCTGCCGATGCCGAGTTGCGCACCAACGATTTGACCTATCGACCCGATGGCGTCTCCGGCAAGCTGCACACGCCGATGGGAGATGCGGATTTCGAGTTGCCGTTGGTGGGGCAGTACAACATCGAAAATATGCTGGCGGCAGTAGGGGCAGCTTTAACCTTGGGCGTGGATTTGGCGTCGATTGTGGCGGCATTGCCGACCTTTGGCGGCGTTCCCGGACGGATGGAACGGGTGCGGGTTCGTCCCGAGCAAGAAATTGGCGTGATTGTCGATTACGCCCACACCCCCGACAGTTTGGAGAACTTGTTGAAGGCATCTCGTCCGTTTATTTCCGGAAAGATGATTTGCGTGTTCGGTTGCGGGGGCGATCGCGATCGCACCAAACGCCCGAAAATGGGTAAAATTGCCGCCGAACTCGCCGATGTTGCCGTCGTCACCTCCGACAATCCCCGCACGGAAGATCCCGAACGAATTTTGCAGGATATCCTCGCCGGAATTCCCGAGTCTGTCGAGCCGATCGTCATTGCCGATCGCGCTGAAGCCATCCGCACCGCCATTTTGCAAGCCCAACCCGGCGATGGCGTCCTCATTGCCGGAAAGGGACACGAAGACTATCAAATCCTGGGAACGGAAAAAATCCACTTCGACGATCGCGAACAAGCTCAAGCGGCGTTGAAACTCAGGGGTTAGGAGTTTGGGGTTTGGGTTTGCTAGTTGCTAGAGGCAAATCAGTGGTCACTGTTTTCTCCCCCTGCTCCTTCTGCCCTCTGCCCTCTGCCTTCTGCCTTAAGATCTCTTTACCGCAAAATCGCGTCCCACAGCCGGGAATCGACAACGCCATTTGCGGTGAGATTGTAGCTGAGTTGGGCAGAACGAACGGCATTTTCGGTTTCCGAGCCGAAGATGCCGTCTACGATGCCGGAAAAGAAGCCTTGCGCTTGTAAGCGTCGCTGGAGGGCAACAACTGCCGTTCCCCGCATTCCAAACTGTAAGACGGGCAAATCGCCGGAAGAGACGCCGGGAGAGCAGTTGCAGGGAGAAGGTGGAGGAGGGGTTGGTTCGACCGCAGACGGTAACAACAGGTTCCAGGTATCCAACCCCACAACGCCATCGGGTTTCAAACCAGCCGCTTGTTGAAATTGCGTGACGGCTTGGGCGGTAAGGTTGTCGTATACGCCATTCACCACGCCAGAATAGAAGCCTAACAGTTTGAGAATGCCCTGAAGTTGGGAGACATCTTCTCCCTGGCTGCCGACGCGCAACACCGGACGATCGAACCGAGGCATGGGAACGGGGGAAATTTGAGCGATCGTGGGGTGGGACTCGTTCGGCGGTATCGGACGGCTGTGGGCAACCCCTGCCGAACCGACGATCGATACGGTAAGCGTTGCCACCGACACGGATAAGCGACCCGACGAATGCAGGTCGAGAACCCAGCCTAAAACCGGGTTGCTATTCATAGATATGCCTCTCTCCGATAACATCATTCTCAGACCGAACGACGGGGACGACGATGCGGTATTGTAGCATATAGCTGTTAGCCGTTAGCTGTCAGCCCTTGGCTCTTAGGCTGTAATTGGTCATTTAGTGTTGGGGGTTTGGGGTTTGGAGTTGGTCAAACATCTTCTTCCCCTGCTCCTTCCCCGGCTCCCCTCCACTGGAAATCGATCGCGCGCTTCGATCGTCCCGAGCTTGCCCGTCCCACAGCAAATCCCACGATCGATTACACTGTTAACTAACATACGTACGTGCTGAGGAGCCAGCGCTAGATGGCTAATGCCAAACATCTCACGTTGCTCAAACAGAACATCGATCTGTGGAATCGGTGGAGGAAAAGCCATCGCGAAATTCAGGTGGATTTAACCAGTGCGAATTTGACGGGAGCGATCCTCAGAGGTGCGGATTTATTGGGCGTCGATTTGGCAGGAGCCAACCTGCGGGAAGCTGACTTGGGAGGTGCGTCTTTGATTGGCGCCGATCTCACCGGAGCGTATTTGAGAGGAACGAAACTCAAAGATGCGGATTTGGGAGGGGCTTATCTCAAAGATGCCAAATTTATTGCTGCCGATCTCAGCGGAGCCGAATTAAGCGGGACGTACATGGTCGGTGCTTATTTAATTGGCTCCAATTTAAAGGAAGCGTATCTCACGGGAACCGATTTGCGGGGGGCAAATTTAGGGCAGGTCAATTTAGTCGGCGCTCATCTCAAAGGTGTCGATTTAGAAGGCGCCAATCTTCGAGATGCTAACCTGATGGGAGTCGATTTAAGCGATGCTAACTTGGTTCGATCTCACGCGATCGGGACGAACTTCATCCAAGCCACTTTGACAGGTGCTTGTATTGAGGGATGGGAAATTAATGAAACGACCAAGTTCGATCGCGTTCTTTGCGACTATGTTTACCTCCACAAAGATCGTAAAGGGCGTTTTCCCCCATCCGGTTTCTTTAAAAATGGCGATTTTCCCAAGATCTTAGTTCGATCGTCTTCATAAAAGATCTCGGCAGTTCAGCGGGATCTTTTTTAAGGCGATGATTTTTTCTCGATCGATCTAAATCTATGTTTTCCCAAATTCACCGCCTCTGGAGGCAATTTTTAAACCGCTCGCGCACCCTCGATAACGAACCGCTGAATAAGTTGAGTTTAATCGTTATCGTGGCGATCAATATTTTTATCCTCGTTAATGTTTTTGCGGGATTGGACGATATCAGTCGATGGTATTTGAGTCCGTCACAGGTTTATCCTTGCTATGCCGACTGGAACCGTTATCAAACTCAAACCGATCCGGCAAAAGATGATAACATTCTCCGCACTTCGATTCGTCTTGATCGCCAAAATTTACCCAGTTTTCAAGAAACCTATCGGCAAGCAGAAGAAGGACATTTAGGCAAGGTTTCCGCCACCTGCTTGCAATATGCAGGGAATCGCGACAAAATCGATACTCCCCAAAATCAGCAAATCGTCAAAACGATCGACCTCAAACAAGAGCAAATTGCCAAGCTCGAGCAAGCCAATAACACCATTCGCAGCCAATACGATTCTACCCTCCTAGAAAAAATATCCGGACAACCTCGCGAGCAGTCGATTAACTTAGTTGGAGCCGAAAAAGCCAAACAAGAACTCGATCGAAATACCCAAGAAATTACTAAGCTCAAAACAGAAATATCTCAACTCAAAGTTCAACTGAAAGCCAAACCTGAAAGTATTGAGTTTTTGCAGCTTCTCAAAAACGAAGCGCAATTCAAAGCAGTTGAGACAGCATATAAACGCGCATCTTTTTGGTATCCAAGCATCCAACTTATTTTTCAGACGATTTTTTTAGTACCGTTAATTGCGATCGCACTTGCGGTTAACAATTTCGCACAACGTCGAGGCTACGGACTGCTGGCTTTGATTAGCTGGCATTTACTCGTCATCTTTTTAATTCCGCTGGTTTTCAAAGTTTTTGAATTTTTCCAAGTTGGCGCTCTCTTTGAATTCCTCATCAATCTCATTCGCACCTTATTCGGCGGATTAGTTTTTCTGGTTAGCTATTTTTATATTCTGCTAATTCCAATTTTGGGATTTGGAATTATTAAATTCTTTCAAAAATTTGTTTTCAACCCTAAAGTTCAAGCTGCCAGTCGAGTGCAAAAATTGCGCTGTATCAACTGTGCTAAAAAACTGCGACAAAACGAGGCATACTGTCCCCATTGCGGATACGATCAATATCGCGAATGTCCGAACTGTCACGCACTCACGTATAAGCATTTACCCTACTGCAAGCAATGCGGAACGTCTCAAGAGGTTAATGGTTAATAATAATTGATAATGGTGCGTTTCGTTCCTCAACACACCCTACTGACTTTATGACTTGATAATGGTGCGTTTCGTTCCTCAACACACCCTACCCACTTATTACTTATTACTTGATAGCTCTACCCACTAACTAACTTTGCATTCGGTGACTAAGGTGGTACTGACCCATCCTCCGTAGTTGTCGTAGCTGCGAATCATGCGTTGGCGAAGCGTGGGATTAATCAACCATCCCGCTTCGAGAAAAAACGATCGCTGTCGGGGAATTACCATCGGCACGGTACAAGATGCACCGTCGGGTAATAAAATTACATTAACGGCATTTTCTCCCTCTCCAAATCGCAGAATCGATCGGTCAATTGTGGCAGTTGAGGTAAAGTCTAAATTGGGAGCGATCGCCTGTTGCCGCAGTTCGTTTCCCTGAAGGCGAAGAGATAGTTTAGTAGGATAGGGGTCGATTGATCGCCAATCGGGATACAAGGTGACGGCTTCTCCCTCCCAATCTCCTAATAATTGTTCGACTGTTAGCGGTGGATTTTCAGTTGCATTTGTACCTTGGCGATACTCTCGAATTAGCGTTACTTGAGAGAAACGGCAAGCATTGAATAACTCAACTAAACGCATCCGTCGATCGCCCGATATAAACCCCAATTCCGCGCCAAAATCACCCAAAGTATTTAACTGCATCGATCCCGTCGAAAAAGCTCCTGTCTGGAAAAAAAGCGTCCCGCGATTGACCGATCGATATTCTAAAACTAACGGCGGCGGCGCATCTCCCGTTTTCGGAAATCGATGCACCATTTGACGAACTGCGCCATTTTCGAGTTCTTCAAATGTTACCAAAGTTGGCGTATCTTCGACTTCTTCCCCTTGCGGAGAAAAGCGAGTAAACGATCCTTCCCAATTACCGAGATTGAGTAAAAAGTTTTGCCATTGGTTATTAGTCATTTTAGGTTTGTTAGTGGTTAGTGGTTAGTGGTTAGTGGTCTTTTGGGGTTTGGGGTTTGGGGTTGGTAAATGACCCATTACCCATGACCGATCTCCGAACACTAAACACTGCTCATTTGGGTTTTGCCACTAGCAACTAGCGACTCGCCACTAGCTACTCTTTTTTTGTAATACGCTTTGAATGCCGAAAGCGATTAAGCCAATGGCGGCGAGCGCGAAAACAAACGTCGCCAAAGAACAAATTCCCACCACCAAAGTACGAACGGCGATCGAAATATTGATTGCCGTTGCATTGTCCGAAAAAATGGGTTTAGCGGCGAACGTGGTAGCGATCGATCGCGTTAGTAAATACGCCCCTGTCGCCAAAACTCCGGCGATCGCCGCCCCGCTAAAACTCCGAAGAAGCGTATTAGAATTTTCTGGTTCTGGATTCATAGTTTCTAATCGATAAACATTGACAAACACTTATTACTTATTACTTATTACTTACTACCTGAATTCCCGTCGTAGTGAATTGGGTAATCCAAAGATCTAAATCCGGGTCGGGAATAGCCGATCGCGCGGCGTCTCGAATTTTTGTCGCTTCCAGTTCCGATTCGGCAAGGGCAAAAACGCTCGGACCCGATCCCGACATCATACCACCCAATCCCCCCGCAGAGCGGAAAACCTCGCGTAATTGTGCCACTTGAGGGTAGGCAGGTAACACCACCCGTTCGAGATCGTTGTATAAGCGCTGACCGATTTGGCGATCGTCGTGGTGTAAAATTGCTGAAACCATCGGTCCGGAATGCACGCGCTGCCGACGCTCTTCCAAACCCGCCGCATCGGACACGTATTGGTGACCGAATTCCTGGCGAAAGGTTTTGTACGCCCAAGGGGTGGAAACCTGCAAGCTGCGGAATTTGCCCAAGACAAGGTACGAACGATCAAGGTTGGACAGGGGAGAAATTTTTTCGCCCCGACCCGTTGCCAGTGCCGTTCCGCCGCCGATACAAAAGGGAACGTCCGAACCTAGTTTAGCGCCCAACTCTTGCAGTTGGGGCAGCGTCAGCCCCAAGTTCCACATCAAATCCAACCCCACCAACACCGCTGCGGCATTGGTCGAACCCCCTGCCAACCCAGCAGCGACGGGAATGCGCTTGTCGATGGTAATCTCTGCGCCACCCCAACGGCTAAACGCTTCGGGAAATTCGTCTGCCATCAACTGTGCCGCGCGATATGCCAGGTTGCTGCTGTCTGTCGGCACGAGGGGATGGGAACAGCGGACGCGAAACGCATCCATCCCGATCGCCTTTAATTCTACAAGATCGGCAAGGGCGATACTCTGCATCACCATCACCAACTCGTGATACCCATCCGGGCGATCGCCGATAATCTCCAAATACAGGTTAATTTTAGCCGAGGCGAGCAGGGAACAACTATCCATCATCGTTACAAAGTCGATCGAAAGCCTCTTTCATTAAGACAGACAACGGAAGCCGTGACTAGTGGTTACAGGAGTTCGGGAGTAAGAGAGCAGGGGGAGCAGGGGAAGCAGAGGGAGCAGGGGGAGAAAAGCGACTAACCACTAACCTCAAACCCCAAACCCCAAACCCCAAATCAAATCAAAATATTCCGTAATGGATGGCGCACAAGGACGCCGATCGAGTTATCTTGTAAGAAAAGTGTTAAGGGAGTGATAGGGGAGTACCATGTCTCATCGCTTATTTGCTGTGATGCTGGCATCGCTAGCTTTGATTGCTGGGGGCTGCGGCTCGGGAGAGTCGGAAAGTCCCGAAGGAGAAACCGTCGCTCCGGAACCGACCCAAGGAGAGGCTTCCCCCGTCCCCAGCGAGCCGTTGGCAGCGAAACCCCAGGAAGAAACGAAAGCTCCCAAAAAAGCGCCTTCCGCTACGGCGGGTTTGATCGGCTCCACCGATTCCGACGAACGCGCTCAACAAATCCAACAGAAAATTAATGCCGAACGCAATGTCGGCACGCCAGCCACCAGTCAAGGCGATCCCTTTGGATTGCTTCCCGTCCCCCCTGCAAGAGTGAAGTTGCCGGAAGCTGAAGGCGGCGGTACCGTCTTGGCGAACGGAGATGGGACGACGACAACCACGGGTGGCGGCACGGCAGGCGGCGGCACGGCAGGCGGTGGTACTGGGACTCCAGGTTCTCCAGGATCGGCAACGGTTGCCTCCTTGCCCCCCCTTCCCCCCGTTACCGCTCAAGTAGCCAATCCTGTCTCGGATATCCCAACTCTCTTCACTCCGCCCGTTATTTCTCTCTCTGGGGGAGAAACTGTTTCGGCATCGTCGGGTGGCGGTGGCGGCGGTTCGGGTTCACCCTCATTAGGAAGCGATGGTGGCGGTTCGGGTTCGCCCTTTCCAGAAGCTCAACCTGTAGCCTCATTGCCCCCACTTCCTCCGTTACCCGTGGAAATTGGTCCAGCGCTTCCTTCAGACGAACCGGTGGCTGCGATACCACCTTTGGATGGCGAATCGGTTGGAACTCTTCCTCCGTTACCAGTAGACATCGGTCCAGCTCTTCCACCTCCCTCCGTAGAACCGCCAGCTATTGCTGAAGGCATTATTATTTCTGGGGTCGTGCAAGTGGGGAACGAAATTCAGGTAATCGTGCAGTTACCTGGAAGTTCGAGCGGTCGCTACGTCAAAGTGGGAGATCTGATCGCCGATGGTCGAGTGCGCGTCAAGCGAGTGGAAGGCATCCAAAGCAGCAGCCCGATCGTCATTTTAGAGGAAGAAGGGGTTGAATATGCCCGAGGCGTGGGGGATTTACCGGCAATCGCGATGGAAGAACCCGATCGGGGTTAGCTAATATTTAAGTTGCTGTTGGATCGAAAAAAGAGAAACATAAAATATGAACGCACGAGCTATGACGATCGCCACAGCCGTATTCTTGGGTTTGGCCGGTATGGCGATCGAACCTCAATCTGCGGTTGCTCAAGAGGAATCTGAGAACGAGTACGTTCCTCCTGTTTGCGAGCCAGCTATTACATCTGGGTTTACTCGGTGTAATTATCGAGGGGGAGATAACTATATTGGCTACTTAGAAAACGGTCTTCCTCACGGTCGAGGAACGTATGTTTACGGCGATGGAAATCGCTATGAAGGCGAGTTCCTCAATGGTAGACCGAATGGTCGAGGGCGATTTATCTTTGAAGATGATTCTCGCTATGAGGGCATTTTTCGCGATGGAGTTATTATCTCTGGAAAAGCGATCTTTGCCAGTGGCGATTATTACGAAGGAACTTTTGAGGTCGTTCGCAATGTAGAGTCGGGCGAGATTAGCTCTCAACCCCAGGGACAGGGAAAATTTGTGTTTGCCAACGGCAGTCGCTACGAAGGCGAATTCTTTGCGGGTCAGCCTTTGGGACGCGGGGTTTTCATCCACACGAACGGAGCTCGCTGTAGCGGACAGTTTTTCGATGAAAGTCTAGCTGGAAAGGGAACTTGCACGTTTCCTAGTGGCGCTCGTTATGAAGGAGAATTTGAGTTGGGCAGACCTCACGGGACGGGAACGCTCTATCGACCGGATGGATCGGTTTTTTCGGGGTTATTCCGCGACGGTCAACCTTTTACCCCATCGTCTGCAACCAACTAGTCAGCGGCGATACTCCTTGGGAGTCGCTACGTCCGAAGGACGGGCTACGCCAATGCGATCGCCACTAAAAAAGCAGGAAGATTGAGGAGGCACGGTAATTTCGCATGAACAAACTGAGTCTATTGGCGTTATTAGCTGCGGGTTTGGGAGCGATCGCACCATCTGAGGCGATCGCGCAAGATACTAGCACTCGAGAACCTCAGTGCGATCCTCCCAACTTGGTCAATGGTTTCGGTCAGTGTAACTACGGCGAGGGTTTCAGTTACATTGGCAATTTTCAGAATGGGTCGCCCAATGGTCGGGGAACTTTAACAAAAGATGGTGTTCGTTACGATGGAGAGTTTGTTAATGGTCTTCCCGAAGGTGAAGGTAGGTTGATTTTACCAGACGATTCTCGCTATGAAGGAGAGTTTAGTCGTGGGGCAATTATTTTCGGTGCGGCGATTTATGCAAATGGAGATCGCTATGAAGGTGGATTTACTCAGATTAGTCGAACGGAGCAAGTAACAACTACAGTTCGAGTTGGTACGACTCTAGATGGCGAGCCCCTATTAGATCAAGCACAGGTCGAGCGGACGTTCTATAGCAGCCAACCTGACGGTTCGGGACGGTATATCTTCGCTAATGGCAATCGCTTCGAGGGAGAATTTTTTGCCGGAGAACCCTATGGTGGGGGGACGTTTTATCATACTACAGGTACGACCTGTAC
Source organism: Oscillatoriales cyanobacterium M59_W2019_021 (assembly GCA_015295945.1). Taxonomy (GTDB): domain Bacteria; phylum Cyanobacteriota; class Cyanobacteriia; order Cyanobacteriales; family Geitlerinemataceae; genus DVED01. The sequence goes on from DVED01000049.1 coordinate 58,772, forward strand.
TGGCTATTTCTTCACGCGAAATTTCGATGGAAAAAACTGTACTTGTATTTATCCAAACGGCGATCGCTACGAAGGCGAATTGCGGCAAGCCAGACCCCACGGGACGGGAACGATGATCAAAGCTGACGGTACGCGAATTTCTGGAGCGTTCCGCAACGGTCAACCTGTCAGTTATAGCGGTTACGGGAATTAGTCATTTGGGGTTGGGAGTTCGGGGTTTGGGGTTTGTTAGTAGTTAGTAGTTAGTGGTTAGTGGTTAGTGGTTAGTCGCTTTTCTCCCCCTGCTCCCCCTGCTGCACGGGTTACGGTCATGAAGTCGGGAACCAGTCAGAATGACGGGCAGCGAGTTTAGCCAATTCGAGTAAGTCCGTCCGGCGTTGGCGGTGGGTGGCGATTTCCTCATCGCTAGCGTTGAATCGATCGCGGTACTGGCGATCGCACTCTGCTAGAGTGAGTTGGTAGTCGCGATCGAAGGTTTGTTGGATTTGCAGTTTATCGGCATCCGACGAAACATACAGTTGAATGACAAACGTCCCACCCGACGATGGCAAACCGCCGCTGTGGGCGGTTCGCATTTCAAACGTTTGTAAGGACAGTTCCGCCTCGCTGTACTTAATTTGTAAATTTTGAAAGGCAATCAGAAACGCCTCCCACTCAATTCCCGCTGAAAACACTAACTCTAGGGACGATCTCACTTTCTGAAAGCGATGGGTAAACTCTCCCGGCGCAAACTCCTGCACCGGAGGGCAGCGTTGTTGCCGATCTTTTTGCAAATACACGTAGTCGCAACGAATATCATCGAGTCGAGTAGCACTATTAATCTGCCAATCTTGAATGCACGCTCCCGTCAAGGTTGCCCCCACAAAACTCGCCCCCAATCCCACAATGGCAATCAGTTCCGCCTCGGTGAGGTTGGCTTGGGACAAATCGGCATTGCTGAGATTGGCTTGGGACAAATTTGCACGAGATAGATTGGCTTGGTTGAGAATTGCCGTCTTGAGAAATGCCCCTCTCAAATCGGCATCGCGCAGATCTGCCCCCATGAGAAATGCCTGAGAGAGAAACGCGCCGCTGAGGTCGGCATCCCGGAGATGGGTATAGCTGAGATAGGCGCCTTTGAGGTTCGCTTGAGACAGGTTGGCTTGGGACAAGTTGGCACGTCGTAAATCTTCGCCGCTGAGGTTGGCGTGAGATAAATTGGCTTGGGAGAGATTGGCTTGGGATAAGCGAACTCGGGAGAGATCTTCTCCCCGTAAATTGGCGCCGCGCAGATTCGCCCCCTGAAAGTTGGCGCCGCTTAACTTCGCTCCCGTAAAATTTGCCCCCGTTAAAATCCCGTGTTGCAGATTTGCCTGCCGGAGATCCGCTCGGGTCAGGTTGCTCCAACCCAAATTCGTCCCTACTAAATCCGCTTGCCGCAGCGATGCGCCACTCAAATTCGCTCCCGTTAAATTGGCGGCGGTGAGGTTGGCATTTTTGAAGAGGGCATTGGTCAGATCGACTTGACTGAAGTCAACCCCACGAAGATCGATCGCGCTCAAATCAACCCCACGAAGATCGATCGCCCGCTCGGCGTGCGCTTTCCTCCAAACATTCCAAGCGTCAACTCCTTGACCGAGCAGAGCGAAATGCTCTTGATTTACCATCGAGACAAGCCTCACCAAGAAAGAAGTTCAGGAGTTACGGGAGTTACAGGAGACGTAGAATTTAGAGTTTGGAGTTGGGAGCATTCCCAACGGGTTTTACTGTATTGTTTGCAAGACCCAACTGGATTCGACTTCTAACGACCTAGCCGATCGAGATATTCCCTCCGGGGCTGATGTTGAGCAGACTCTCACTCTGTCAGGGGTTCGATCGCCTCCACGTTAGCATAATTCATTTTTTCACAACTTTTTCACATCGATCGCTCGCTGATGTCCAGTTCTTCTGTTGTCCCCATCGAGTTCGGTCAACGACCCGCGTGTAGCAGACGGCAGACGATCGACCGGTCTGGGTTTCCAGTTTACCTTTTAAGGCTAAGGGTTAAAGGCTCAGGGTTCGTGGCTAAGAGCGAATTCCTACAACACCGATAAGAATTTTTGAATCAAGCCAATAGTAATGGCGGGGATTTCCAGTTGGGGGGTGAGTCCGGTATCTTCTAGAACTTGAAAATAGCGAACGGCTTGCGGATTGAGGTCGGCGAGACGCTTTCCGGTTTCGGAGGGGGTAAATTGAGCTTGTTTTCCCCAAATTATGGCAGTGGGAATGGTAAGTTGGGGTAGATATAACGCTAAGTCAAAACATTGATTGCCGCGCACGAACGATAGGGCAGAGTATTCGGCATTGGGTTGTTGTGCCGATTGCCAGTAGGCTTCGATTATTTCTGGGTAAATGCGACTGGAGTCGGCAAATTGACGCTGTTCGAGGAAGGTGGAAATGCCTTCTCGAGTGGCGATCGCGGCTTTGTAAATCAGGCGATCGACAAAAGGAGTGGCGGCGAGTTTGGCAAAAAAGTTGCGACCGTAATCTTCGCCAAAATCTGACAATCCGGCAGGATTAGTTAAGATTAAAGAGCGAAATAAATCGGGGCGATCAATGGCAATGCGAATGGTTAATGCAGCCGTTACCGAAGAGGCGATCGCCGTTACGGGTGGCTCGCAACTCTTTTCGATAAATTCTGTGATCGTTATTAAATAATCCTCAATTTGATACTCGCGTTCGGGACGATCTGATCGTCCCCAGCCGAATAAATCCGGCGCGAAAATTCGATAATTTGGTGCAAAAGCCGGATAAACTTTCGACCATTCATATGCCGAAGAGCCACCGCCCAAACCGTGTAAAAACACCAAATCTCGATCGCTATCTTCGCAGTTCCAAAATTCGTTATCTGTCGTATAATACGCCATTCTTCCGAGAGAAGTAACGGTTGATCGAGACTGAAATCTAATAGGAATGAGCATGATTGGTTATTAGTGGTTAGTGGTTAGTTATGAGTGGTTAGTGGTTAGTTATTCGTTGTTTATTGCAAAGATTTGATTTACAATTTTACATCTTCACTTATTACTTATTACTGATCTCCCAACATCGCCTGAACTCGACAGTCGGGATTGATTTGCAAGGCAATTTCGTAAGAGCGCATGGCATCTTCCGGGCGATCGAGTTTTTCCAAGGCTTGGGCGCGTTGCCACCAGGCGCGATCGTTAGCGGCTTGAAGTTGAATGACTTTATCGCACGCCGTTACGGTATTGTCGTATTGTTCTAAGTGATATAAAATATTGGCGAGCTTCAACCACAGTAAAGGCTGATTCGGCCAAATTGAAATGGCTTTATCGTAGGTAAAAAAGGCATCGGTATACCGCTCTAATTTTTCGAGTAATTCGGCTCGCTGCAAGCGAATTTGGAGGGTTTTCGGTTGCAATTTGATCGCCCGATCGAATGCCGAAATCGCCTCGTCATACCGCTTTAACTTTTCCAACACCGCCGCGCGATCAAGCCAAGACCGACAGGCTAACGCCGCATCGGTTCCCGCAAAGGATGCCGCTTTATCGTAAGCTAAAATTGCCGATTCGTAGCGCTCCAACTTCACCAGCGCCGAGCCGCGAGCTTCCCACGCTGCTGCCAAATCCGGGCTTAAGGCAATGGCGTTATCCAGCGCGACGATCGCCTCTTTGTACCGCTCCAACTGCGACAGGGTTTGACCGCGACCCAGCCATGCTTCCGCCGAATTGGGGGCGATTTGGGTGACGCGATCAAAGGCGGCGAGGGCAGAAGGATAGCGCTGAAGGTCGTAGAGGACGAGTCCGCGACCGTACCATGCCGGAACGAAATTCTCTTGAATCCGGATGGAGCGATCGAAACAGTCCAGCGCCGCATCTCCCCACTGATGCCGCATCGCCATCCCCTTACAATACCAGGCGGGAGCGTTATTCGGCTGGGCTTGAATCACCCGATCGTAACAAGAAATCGCCTCGGTATAGCGGCGCAACTTCTCCAAGGCGCAACCGCGATCGAGCCAGGTTTCCAGCCGAGACGGCGCCAATTCCCACACCTTATCGTAGGCTTTGAGAGCGTCTTCGTATTGATGCAAATTTTCCCAAACCCGTCCCAAATTCAACCAGATCGTCCAGTCGTTGGGTTGAAGCGACAGGGCGTTTTGATACGCCGTTGCCGCTTCAAAATACTGTTGTAATTGACTGAGGATGTTGCCGCGATAGTACCAGGCTTCTAGGGAATAGGGCTTGATGCGGGTGGCTTTTTCGTAGGCTTGAGCCGCCGCTTGATACCGTTGCAGTTGCTCGCAGGCGCGACCTTGATAGTACCAGGGATCGTATTGTCGGGGTCGAATCTGCCCCGCACGCGCCAACGCGGCGATCGCCCCTTCGTATTCTTGACGATCGTACAGCAATCTGCCCCGCAACAGCCACGCCCAATAGTTGTTGGGCTGAAGTTGAATCGCCCGATCGTACGATTCTAGCGCCTCGTCTTCTCGCCCGAGTTTTTTGAGCACCTGTCCGCGTCGCAACCATGCCGATGCCACATCCGGCTGCGCTTCTAATGCCTTATCGTATCCGGCGAGTGCGGCTTCGTACTGTCCCTGCTGTTCTAAGTCTCGCGCCTGCTTCAACTCAGGGGGCGGTAGGCGAAACTGCGATCGCAGCGAGGAAGCAGAGTTTTTGAGAAAAGAGAGCGAACGATCCACTAGCGGGTTGCTCATAAGATTGCTCCTCACCATCGATGCGTCCTTAATCGTCTAACGTCATATCCTCAGCTTCGGGTTCTGCGGCAGTCTCGGGTGGAGACTCGGCGGACAACTCGATCAGCTGGGGGGATTCGGGAACGGTTTGCCGGAGGCGGCTGAAGCGCTCGAGTGCCGGAGCGAGCATCTTCTCGTCAGTGGTATACAAACCGATTTCCTTGGGATAAGTTTGAGTTTCCCAACCCAACGGAGATTGACCGCCACTCAACATCCAGTCCTGATCGCACACCAATAGTGTATCGCTAGATCCCAGGAGTTTGAGTCGCAATTTCGGATAGCGCTGTTTGAGTTCGAGCAACTTCGGAATGGCGCTGTAGTGTTGGTGTAAATCTCGCTCTCGATGGTAGCGCCAGCCGCCGGGTTTGAGGGTAATCGGCTTGGTGGCATTGTCGGCTTTACCGATATCGGCACGATCGCCCCAACCGATACTGACGGCAATCCCGCGTTCGAGTGCCGCCTCTAACTGCTCGATCGTCCGATCGAAATCCGCAGCCAGTCGGCTGACTTGGGGAGACACGATTAACACTTCCTCCGCCGCCTCTTCCAAAGCTTGCAGCACCCACGGCATCGGGGATTCCATGACTAGTTGGTAGCGGTAGGGCAAGATCTCCTCCAAACGGCGATCGAGATCTGCCGCCCATTGGGGTTTGGACTCCTCGGCAATGGCAGTTTGCAGCTTTTTAATCGATCTCGCCAAGTATTTCAATCCCGGTTGCAGCGAGTCTTGTTGCTGCTGTGCCAACTTCGCAACATGGGTTTCAAGTTCTTCGAGTTGCGCGTCCAACCTCTCACCATCGGCAGCGCGATCGGCTATTTGGTTCAATTCGGCTTGCAATCGGACAATTTGCCGCTTCACTTCGTCTACTTGGGGAGACGGCAGCGACAAACTCAAGTGAATGGCTTGAATTTGCGATCGCACCTCGCCCAGATCGCCGCTGAGGTGGTGGTTGAGATTGTACAATCCTTGCTGGAGATTGGCGATCGCCTCTTTGACTTTTTGCCTCTCGCCATCGACTGCCGCATTCCACTCCTCCTGGCGTCGCTGCACGTCCACCACCGCTTCGCTAATTCGCCCCACCGACTCCTCTAACTTTTGCAAGCGCTGGCTGAGGGGTAATGCTTGAAACGCATCTTGCAATCCTTGCAGTTCTCCCCGCAACTGTTGGGATTGGCAGAGGACGACGGCGGTTTTTTCTCGGGTGCGTTCTTGCAAGCGGCGGTAGCGATTGGCGAGGTTGAGCGACATCGCCGCGATCGCCGGAGTTACGGCAAATAGGGCTTGCTGAAAGAACATTCCGGCTGCCGCACCGACGACGGCAACTCCTAGAGAAATCGGTTCGGCGATCTCCGTCCAGTGTCGCGTTCGCACCGCACCGCCGTGGGAGGATGGCGCTTCCGAAAGCTGGGACAGCAGTATGGGTTCCGATTTCAACATGGCTCGGGCGAGAGAGTCAGTAGGATTGTAGCAAATTCGGGTAGGGGATACAGCCGAGGGCAAAATGCAAAAGGACAGATTGTTTCGCCAGGAATCGTAGGGTGGGCAGCTACCCGCTACACACATTCGCAGAGGATCGAGAAAATGATGCTCATCCTTGTCTGAAAAAATTGAAGAGTCAGACTTTCTTAAGATTCTGAACTTCTAATAGTCTTCTAGTCTTCTTCAATCCCCAATAATATCTTCTAATTTCTGACCTTCGGGTAAACCGAGAAAGATTTTGTCTCCCGCGTCCACTCCTTCGAGAATTTGGATTTTGTTGCCGATGGTGGCGCCGATGGTGACTTCGCGAAATTGAGCTTTATTCTCGTCGTCAGGAATGAGAACCCCCGTTTGACCTTTTTTCGTGACGATCGCTACCGTGGGAACCACCAGGGCATTGTCGATTTTTTCGCCCAAAAAGGTCAGATCCACGTTCATTCCCGATCGTAACTTCTCCTGACCCGTTTCGATATCCAGCCGCACTTGAAACAGCGTCACATCTCTCTCTCGAACGGCTTCCGGGGCGATCAGCTTTACCCGACCTTCAAATACTTCGTCGGGATAGGCATCCGCCACGATTTCTACGGTTTGCCCCGGTTTAATCTGACCGATATCGGCTTCCGGAACTTTCGCCAGCACTTCTAACCCTTTTGCCAGTGCCATAATCGAGGTCGAAGTCGCTCCCGAAGCGGTGGAGGCGGACGTTGCCGGCGTAACGAACGCACCGGGGTCGGCGTAGCGTTGGGTAATGATTCCGGTAAATGGGGCGCGGACGATGGAATCTTCCAGTTGCGATTCGTAAAAACGAACCTGAGCCTCGGCTTCGGCAACCGCCGCTTCGGCTTTGTCGATTTCTTCAACTCTCGTCCCGTTGCGGACTTCGGCTAATTGGGCTTCAGCTTCGGCAACCGCCGCTTCGGCATTCTCCACTTCCGCACGGGCTTTGTCGATTTCTTCAACTCGCGTCCCGTTCTCCAGGCGTTCCAAGCGCATTTGCGCCTCGCGAACGGCAGCTTCCGTTTGTTCCAAATTCGCCACCGCTCGCCGTTCTTCGTCCACGGCTCGATCGAGTTCGTTGCGGGAAATTGCCCCGTCCGCTTCCAGTTGCCGATTGCGGCGCAGGTCGGCACGGGCGAGATCCAACCGCGATCGACTTTCTGCAACCTGTGCCTGCGTTCGTTGGAGTGCAGCTTCGGCTTCGGCGATCTCTTCGCTCCGAGTTCCATTTTGCAATTGAGTTAACTGCGCGCGGGTTTGTTCCCAGCGAGATCGGGCTTGTTCCACTCGCGCCTCGGCACTGTCGATTTCTTCGGGGCGGCTGCCGTTTCGCAGTTGCTTGAGGGTGGCGCGGGCTTGGTTGGCGCGGGCGGCGGCACTGTCGATTTCTTCGGGGCGGCTGCCGTTTCGCAGTTGGGCGAGGGTGGCTTGGGCTTGGGCTAAGCGGGCTTCGGCTTGTCGCAGTTGGGCGTCGGCATCCTCGCTTTCCATCCGGGCGACGATTTCCCCCTCGGACACTCGATCGCCCTGTTCTACGTATAATTGCGCCAGACGACCGGACGTTTTAGGGGAGAGGTTGACGCGCTGTACGGGTTGAATTTCCCCGCTGGCTTGGATGCGGATGGTGACGGTCTGGGCTTCCACCGGAACGAGCAGTTCTTCCAGCGCGGCGAGTTCGGGGTTGCCCCGACGGGCGACGATAATTCCCCCGGCAGCCGTGCCGATGATGCCGACTGCCGCTAGCCCGATTAACCAGCGAGGCGGCTCCTTGAGTTTAGACAGAAAAGGCAGTTCCATGGTCTCTGAGGTTAATAAGTTTAGCGAGTGAGGGACTGCGGAAAGGTAATGGGTTGCTTATGGATCTTTGATCGCCCCTGAATTGTTTTGCCACCGATCGAGCAGGTGGGGCCATTCTTGCTCGAAAAAGGCATGAAGGTCGCGCATTTCTCGAAGTCTTTGGGAGTATTCGGGGCGATCGTCTTCTAACAATGCCAGTCCGCGATCGGCAAGCTGGCGAATGGCGGAAATTTGTGCCAAACGTTGCTCCATCACCGCCGACCACGCACCGAGCTTGATGCGGAAATAGTCGCGGCGATCGCCGGGAAAACTCACTCGTTCGACTAAGCCGATTTGAATCAGCAATCGAGTCATGGCACTAATCGAGCCTTTACTGGCACTGAGCATTTCTACGAGTTCGCGACTGCACTGATGGGGAGGATCGGCAATTAATAGCCAACCGAGAATCCGACCCGCCATTCGCGGCAAGCCCAGTTTTTCAAATCCCAAGCCCACTTCTTCGATAAAGTATTTCTGTTTGTCGTGAAGATCCTCCAATCTCGCACTCCCGATCGTCCTGAGTCTTATCTAGATTTTAGCAAATTCAGCACGTTCAGTAACGATCGAACGATCGGCGCGTTTGGGGGTTTTCCTAGAGGACGATTTCCTTAGAAATATTCTAAAAGACTGAAGTTAGGGTAGATTTTGCTGGCACAGTTGGAATACGTAGCGCAATCGACCGAGGAGGAGTTCCAGATCGCCGATCGAATAGAGCGGTGTTTCATAAACTTGTCTATCGACTGCTAGTTTGTAAAATCTCCAGCCTTCGCCATTCGTCACAATTCCCAATACATCAATCTGATGGTTGTGTTGCTGATTTTTCCACTGACACGCATGAAGTTCGACCAGGCATTGAGCTAAGCCTTGTTCAAAATCATCTTTTTTAGCTTCAATAATACAAAGCAATGGAAGATCGAGAAATCGTTTGCGTTCGGCTATCAGGTAATCGACATATCCAGCGAGGCGATCGCTTTCTAACTGCGCTCCTTTCCAAATTTTTAGGCGATCGCAAGTGTTAATCGCTTCATCACAAATCGCATCAATCAGTAGCTTTTTCGATTCTTCGTAGCTTTCGAGATCGAAATGACGTTTTAGGCGCTTCAGGTGTTCTTGAAAAAAATCGCTGGGTTGAATTGATTCCGTTTCGATCGTCCAGGGAAGCAGATCGGTTAAACCCAGATATTGAAAAGCTTCATCTTTTCTAAAACTAGAAAACTTTTTCTTTTTTGATTTTGATATTTTGAGTCTAGAATTTTCTGAACTTGCCATCAAAACACCTCATTACCAAGTCTGGTCATACAAGATTTACCATTCGCTCTCTCGCAGATGACGAACCCAAGATGTACTATCGGCTAAATCTTGACGATCGCGCCACATTCCCATAAACTCATAGCTCAATAACTGTTTCGATCGCGATCGATTTTTGGGTTCAGTCAGCTCATATCTTTGCTGTAAAACGGCAATAAAGTTGAGAACTTGGTGCTGTGCTTCGGAAGGCAAGGATAAAAAACTCTCTATAAATTTTTGTTGGTTCATCAATCATTCTCCTCGATCGGGAGTTAACAATTACAGACAAAATCCCCCCTAGAGACATTATAAGGAAACTCTCTAGGGGAATTCATAAATCTATAGAAATTGATATTTCGTATGAGGTCAATATCCCGCCCTTAAGTTCGGGGCTACTAATAGCGAAACTCATCTAAAGATGACTGAATCGAAGTTTGAGTCCACTTGAGTGGACTTTTGCTATTAGCCGTGGGTTTAAACCCACGGCGGTTCCAATGTCATCGATTCGGTTTAAAGAAGGAGGGCGAATTGTCAGGGAACTACTCCACGCCCTCGATTCGATCTTCGACTTCCTGATACAACTCCCGCAACAATTGCAAGTTGCTTTCGTTGGTTTCCCAATACCCGCGTCCGTTGGCTTCCAACAACGTGGAAACTACTTTCCGGAAGGAGTGGGGATTGAGGTTCATCAATCGATCGCGCATTGCGGCATCCTTAATAAAGGTTTCGTTGCTTTCCTCGTAAACCCAGTTATCTACAGCACCTGCCGTAGCACTCCAACCCATGGTATTCACCAACCGTTTGGAGAGTTCCCGCACCCCTTCGTAGCCATGGGAGAGCATCCCTTCGTACCATTTGGGGTTGAGTAACTTCGTCCGTGCATCCAGGCGGACGGTTTCCGAGAGGGTACGAACTTGAGCGTTGGCAGTGGTGGTATCCGCAATGTAGGAAGCGGGTTTCTTACCGTCGTTGCGTAACTTCGCCACCACCTTAGTTGGGTCGGAGTCGAAGTAGTGAGATACGTCGGTGAGGCTGATTTCCGAGGAATCTAAGTTTTGGAACGTGACATCTGCGGTTTTCAATGCCGTCTCGAAAATCTGGCGGTTTTCGTCCATCATGCCGGGATTGTCGGAGTTGAAAGCGAAGGATTTGCGGGTGAGGTACATTTCCTGTAACTCCGCTTCTTCTTCCCAGGTGCTATTTTCCACCGCCAGGTTGACGTTGGAAGAGTAGGAACCAGAGGCGTTGGAGAACACCCGCGTTGCCGCTTGCCGGAGATTGATGCCCATTTCTTCGGCTTGGGCGATCGCGTGTTTGCGGATATAATTCATTTCCACGGGTTCGTCCGCTTCGGCTGCCATTTTCACGGCTTTATCCAATAAGTTCATTTGGTTGATGAACAAGTCGCGGAACACGCCGGAACAGTTGACCACCACGTCGATGCGGGGACGACCCAATTCTTCGAGGGAAAGCAACTCCAATTTGTTCACCCGTCCTAAAGCGTCGGGTACGGGTTTGACCCCTACCATCCACATAATTTGGGCTAGGGATTCGCCGTAGGTTTTGATGTTGTCGGTTCCCCAGAGAACGCAGGCGATCGTCTCGGGATATTGTCCTCCATTTTCCTGCTTTTGCCGATCGATCAGGCGATCGACCACGATTTTCGCAGCTTGAACGGCGGCGGCGGTGGGAATGGCTTGGGGGTCGAGAGCGTGGATATTCTTACCCGTGGGGAGTACGTCGGGGTTGCGGATGGGGTCGCCGCCGGGCCCAGGTGTGATATATTCCCCTTCGAGCGATCGCAACAAAGATCCCAGTTCGTTATCCGCACAAACTTGTTGCAAGCAGAATTTCAGATACTCGAATAAGGGTTTGATGGCTTCCACATCGACATTCGGATAACCCGCCTCTTTGAGGGCATCGATCCACGGTTCCTTCTTCCCAAATTGGAACAGCCCTTTCTTGGCATCGAGTTGAATTCGTCCTTCGTCGTCGGTGCATTCTTTTACCATTGCGGCGATCGACTTGCGAGTGGCTTGAACGATCTGTTGCAGCAACTCCACATCGTTGAGAACGCCTTTATCGTTATTGGCGTAGATGTCGTCGATGTTGCGATCGATACTGTTGGCAATGATTCGCGGCAAACTGAGGATTTCGTCTTCTTCGCGATCGAGTGAGGCGATATTCACCAAGGTTGCCACCGCTTCCTCTGCCGTCGGCGGTTTGCCGATAATGTGCAATCCGCAAGGCAACAGCCGCGATTCGATTTCCATCAAGCGACGATAGACAGAACCGACGATATTATCCCGTTCCTCCGCCGTCAAATCCTTAGCATCGGCTTCGGGCAATGCCACATCCTTATCCAAGTTCACCAAACGGCACTTGTCCATAATGGTGTTGACGATGGGAACGCCGCGTCCGGTGTCTTTCAGGGTTTGATAGGATGCGATCAATTCCTGCAATTCCTGCAACCCTTTATACAGCCCCGCATTTTCCGCCGGAGGGGTGAGGTAAGAAATGGTGGCGGCGTAGCTGCGACGTTTGGCGATGGTGGCTTCGCTGGGGTTGTTGGCAGCGTAGTAGTAGATATTGGGGATGTTGCCAATTAAGTTGTCGGGGTAGCATTCCCCGGACATCCCCATCTGTTTCCCAGGCATGAACTCCAAGGAACCGTGGGTGCCGAAGTGCAACACCGCATCCGCTTGCCAAATTTGTTCCAAATAGGTGTAGTAGGCGGCGAACCCGTGGTGGGGACTGGCGGAACGGGAGAACAGCAACCGCATGGGGTCGCCTTCGTAGCCGAAGGTGGGTTGAACGCCGATAAAGACGTTGCCAAATTGCTTCCCGTAGACCAGGAGGTTTTCGCCGTCGGTGTTCAGGTGTCCCGGCGGGGGTCCCCAGCTTTCGTGGAGGCGTTCGGAGTAGGGGGTGAGGCGTTCGTATTCCAACACCGACATCCGATACGCCACGTTCAATTCCGGGCTGGCGTATTGGGCTGTGGCGTCGTGGATCACTTCCTGCATCAAAGCTTCGGCAGATTCGGGCAAGTTTTCCACGTGGTAGCCGTTCCGTGCCATGGCTACCAAGACTTCGTAGATGCTGCCAAAGACATCGAGGTAAGCGGCAGTACCGACGTTGCCTTTATCGGGGGGGAAGCTGAAGATGGTGATGGCGAGTTTTTTGTGTAGTTTGGGTTTGCGACGCAGATTGGCCCATTTCATCGCCCGTTGGGCTACCATTTCAATGCGATCTTGCAGGGCGATCGCTTTTCCGGTGTTGCCGTCCCGTCCGGAGAGGATAATCGGTTCGATCGCCCCGTCGAGTTCGGGGATGGCGATTTGTAGGGCAACTTGGATGGGATGTAACCCGAGATCGCTTTCTTCCCATTCTTCGGTGGTTTGGAATACTAAGGGCAAAGCGACCATGTAGGGGCGATTCAGGCGTTGCAAGGATTCGATCGCCTTGGGGTGATCTTGTCGTGCCGGACCGCCAACTAGGGCAAACCCAGTTAGGGAAATCACCGTATCCACCAAGGGTTTGTTATTGGGGAAGTTGCGAGTACCTTGTTCCCAGAAGAATTCGTCTACGGGTTTGGAGAAGTCTAAGCCTCCGGCGAAGACGGGAATGACTCGCGCACCCAAGGCTTCCAGTTCCGAGACCATGGCTACGTAGTGGGCGTCGTCTCCGGTGACGAGGTGGGTGCGTTGCAACACCAAACCGATGCAGGGAGCGAGGGGATCTTTGAGGTCGTCGGGGATTTCCGGGCGAGATTGATACCAATTGAGGTATTCTTTGACATCCTCGAACATCCGGGGGGCGAGGGGATGCCAGATGCCCATGTCGGGGTAAACGACGGGATCTTGGTAGTTCAAGCGTCCGGTGGTTTTGCCGCCGTCTTTGAAGACGTATTTGTCTGCCATCATTAGCAGGAAGTTTTCCAAGTTGTCGGCGGAACCGCCCAGCCAGTATTGGAAACTGAGCATGAAATTGCGGGCATCCTGCGCCTTGTCGATCGGCATATACTTAAGGATGCTGGGCAGGGTTCGCAGGAGTTTGAGCATTCCGTCTTGGAAGGATGCCCCGGATTGTTCCTTGCGCTTTCGCATGAATTGGGCGATCGCACTTTTACTTTGCCCCAACTGCGCCATGGAGAAGCTGCCCATTTTGTTGAGGCGCATCACCTGGGGCATTGATGGGAAGACTACCGCCGCATCTAGCTGGTCTCTAACTGGAGTCACGGCTTCGACGACTTTTTCGGCGAGGTCTTCGATGAAAATCAGGGAGGCGATGAAGATATTGGTTTCGGCTACGTCCCGCTTGAAATCTTCATAGTTCTGGGGATTTCGCAGTTCTTCGATGAGATAGCCGCTAATTTCGATCGCCAGATTGGGATTGTTCTTATTAATCGATCGCACCGCCGCAGAGAGGGCGCTCTGATACTGCGACTCTAGCACGACATAGACCACCTTGAGTAACGCTCTACCCTGAAGGTTTTCCGGGACGATGTGGCGAACGGTGGGCTTGACGTGGGTGAACATACAGTGTTGCTCCTTCGATTGGCGTGTTTCGAGATCCTCAACAAACCGAGGCAGTCCGCGCGTACAACGCGATCGGACTGAATTTATACATTCTCGTTTTTACCAAAAAATGTCACGCAATTTTTCACTCCAGCGACAAGATGAAACAATTTGATATAATTTATTTCACATTTGTTTACAAATGTTGAATTGATTGCTCTAGAAATTATTTACAAAAGTACATAAATTAGATAAAATAGGCAATCCATATCCGGGAAAGGCTTGAAATAAAAGCTCGTTCTCGGGCTAAACCCCATTGGAATAAGGACGAGGTGTGGGAAAACCGATCGGTTTTCCCAGCTTTTCTATAAAAAATTCTCTATTTCAAAAATATTGCTTTGAACTGATAGAATTATGTCGGCACGATCGAGAAATTTTCTCAATAAAATCCGTCTATCGGAGAAATTCGTTCTCTTTCAGAATCGATAACTAGAAATTTTAGGCGATCTAAAAAATCAATATCGATCGCTCTGACAAAAGGCGATCGATACTTCTATCGTAGGAGTTCAAGAGTTGAGTGTTCAGTGACCCGCGACCCAAGGGCGATCGTTAGAAAACCGCTTATTACTGATTACTGATTACTTAAAAATTCTCCATTACCCATTTCGCTGCGATCGCGCCATTTTCAGCAACTCGACAATCGCTTTATGTCCTTCCTGAGACGCCCAAATCAACGCCGTCCATTTATTATCATCCTTGGCATCGAGATCCGCCCCCCGATCCAACAACAGCCGAACGATGTCGGCATGACCCCCACCCGCAGCACACATCAGTGCCGTTAAGCCGAAATTCGTCCGGGCGTTGACATTTGCCCCGGCATCTAAAAGGGATTCGGCGATCGCATTGCGTCCCGTGCCCGCCGCTGCCATCAATGCCGTCCAGCCCTCCTTATCCGGTCGATCCACATCTGCACCCGCCGCGATCAGGTGTCGGACGATTTCCAGGTGTCCCGCTTCTGCCGCCGCCGCGATCGGGCAAGTTCCTTCAGCATCGGTGGTATTGACATCCGTTCCCGCCTCGATCGCCCTTTGAACGCCGATGCGATCGCCCTCTTTGGCAATTTGAATCAAATCTGTCATACGCGGTTTAAAATCCCGTCAATCCCCGAATTTCTGTCTGGTTGGGGAAACCTGAAGCCCGAAACCGACTAGAATTTTACCACGTCCGAAGCGATCAATCGTTTTGCCCATGCCATCCGTCGATATCCTCATTTTGACCAACGGACCGGGGGAAATTGCCACCTGGGTGCGTCCGGTGGTGCGAACCTTGCGGCAACAATTGAAAGACGATCGCGATCGAGTCAGAATTTCCGTCGTTTTGTCCCCGTGTCCCAATGCTAGCGGCAAAGAAGCGGAGATCGCGCGATCGTACCCCGAAATCGATCGGGTGCAAGCGGCAAAGGATTTCTGGGCATTTCTATTCTGGGGAAAAACGGCTCAAAATTGGCACTGGCGAAAACGTGGCGTGGTTCTATTTCTCGGTGGAGATCAGCTTTTTACTGTCATTCTCGGTCGGCGGTTGGGGTATCGTACCGTGGTGTATGCCGAATGGGAAGCAAGGTGGCATCGCTGGATCGATCGATTTGGGGTGATGAAACCGGAAGTGATGGCTGGGGTTTCTCCGAAATACGCCCGTAAATTTACTGTCGTCGGCGATTTGATGGCAGAGATTCAACGTCAGGAATCACAAAGAAGAGATCCCCCAACCCCCCAAACCGAACTCATCGGCATTTTACCGGGATCGAAAACCCTAAAACTTTCCCAAGGCGTCCCTTTAGGTTTATCGATCGCCGAAAGTCTCCACAAACAACGCCCCCAAACTCGCTTTGTCATTCCCGTTGCACCCACATTAAATATCGAAACCTTAGCTCGTTTCGCCCATCCCAAATACAATCCTCTCATTCGTCAATTCAAGTGGACGACTGGCGAACTGTATTGGAATGAAAAAAAATTCAGAATCGGGGAAATATCGACTTCAATTTGTTTGAAAACCCCCTCCGGTTTAAACGTTTACCTGTGGACGCAATATCCCGCCTACGAACTGCTATCTCAATGCCAATTGTGCTTAACCACAGTTGGGGCAAATACTGCCGAATTGGGTTCTCTTGCCGTTCCCATGTTGGTGTTACTTCCTACCCACCAACTCGATGCCATGCGTGCTTGGGATGGGTTGCCGGGATTGCTAGCCAATTTACCGATCTTCGGTTCTCCTTTTGCTCGATTGGTGAATCGCATCATGTGGTTTTTGCTAACGAGAAAGGGCAAAAAAACGCGCTTTGCTTGGCCGAATATTTGGGCGGGAGAGGCGATCGTTCCCGAGTTGGTAGGTCGATGGCAAGCGGATGAGGTAGCAGAATTAGCGATCGATTATTTAGATCATCCAGAAAAGTTGCAAGAAATGGGCGATCGGTTGCGGAAGGTACGGGGAAAAGCTGGGGCAGCCGAAAAGTTAGTTCGGTTGGTGAGGGAAGAGTTGAAGTTAGGGCGATCGACAGAATTAGTTTAAGGTTTCTGAGGTTGTATTTTCCAAGTCTAATTCGGTCATAACTCGATCGAGGGTTTGATTTTGACCTCGATCTGGCTTGGGTTTGGGAGGAAAGGATGCTATTTCGCGATCGAGTTCCTCCATCGTCAGAATCGGTAACTCAAAAGCTTGTTTAAACCCTTCAATATCTTCTAGTAATTCTTGTGTGGATATGGGAATTGCTGGACTTTTCTGATAGCCGATAAGCTTTCCATCCCGTTCGTAATACACAAACCGAACGCAGTAACCCTCTCGATCGTGAAATATGCGATCAGTCCATAACATTATGCTTCCTCCTGTTTTCCACGAAAAAACGAGGTATAGCGGTTGCCAGCTTGGTTCGACGACCAACTCCAACAATGATCCGATGACGATCGCCTGTGGATGGGGATTACCCCAAGAGAAACAGCCTCGAAACAGTTAGTTGCTGCTTAACCCGATTTTTCTGTTTTCAATCGTGCGAAGATGCGATAGTTATCCAAATCTAATACTCCTTCGTCTTCTGTAGATTGCGCTTTTAACGATTCGATTTTGACTAAGCTATATTCGACATCATCGTCATAAATCGCAAATACAATTTTGAAGATTTCCAAAAACTGGATCACCGATTGACATTCGCGTTCGGGAAACTGTTCGTAGTAGAGAATTAAACTGGAAATACATCGCTCTAAATGCAACTTGGTTTTCGGGCAGATGAGAGCCAACTTGAGCAGGGCGATCGTCAAAAAGAGGGGCATTCCACAGGCTATTTTAGCCGTGAAGATCGGCGAAGGTTTTTGTCCGTCTTCGGTGGTCAGTAGCTCGATCGCCCGGTTGCACGTCCGAAATATCAAAGCATCGTCTACAATCGCGCGATCTCGTGCCGGATACAGAGCGAGCAGTCGAGCTTGAAACTGTTGCCGCAGTAAATCCGTCCAATCTCCCGCGCGATCGTAAAATCCCAAGTAGGTTAACAAATTTTCTTTGAATTTACGATAGCTAACCGCTGCCGTTTTTTCCATAAAGAGTTGGGTCAAACGTCGATAATTCAGGCGACCGCGACCGACGACCACCAGTTTAATCAAGCGCAGGACGTCATCGCCAAAGAGCGTAGGATTGGCGTACAATTGTTTATCTTTGGGAGATAATTGTGCGTGTGCGGCATACATTGCCAAATCGAATTTGAAGCGATCTTGGAGTTGTTGCGATTCCAATCTGGCTAGTTCTCTTTGTTCTGCCGGGTAATTGAGATTGGTATACCGAGAGATCAGTCGATAGGCGAGATAGCGATGGCTCCATCGTTGGTGAGGTAAATCTACCTTGGGTTGGGAAGTTCTACGCTTTTGGGGGTTGTCCCCTGCGGGGGAATTGGGTTTCATAGGAGCCGTTCGCATTGCTTTTAAAGAAGTGTGAGTATCGGTTGCGAGAGTCATAGGTCGATCCTTCGGAACTAGATGACTTAAACGATAGAGACGATAGGGGGAGATGAGTCGATCAAGTATTTCTCGAACACGAACTCGCTGTAATCGGCAAGGTCGTCGAGTCCGACTAATGTCAGCAGGACTTCCGATGCCAACCAAATCGAGCCTTGAATGAGTAGTGTTTTCCACCGAACTCTCACGAACCTCACCTCCTAGGGGAATGCTTTGTCTTATGACTCAGGGAAAACGCCCGAGTTTTATGCAATATTCCCGAAACGTTACAGAGTGTTACACGGGTTGGGGTGCAAACCCTTTGCCCTTCTATACACACATAGTTCTGGCGGCGATCAAGTTATGCACTTATCGCCATTGGTCATTGGTCATGGGTAAATCTCGTTCCCATCGCATTTGTTCGTGAAAATTCCGATCGCCCTTTGCTGCGGAAATTATAGAAATCGTGAAGTCAGACAAAATTTTGCTGAATGCGAGCGTCACTGCCCGAAGAGTAAAACAAAGAGGCAAACTACATTCCCTCAGCTTGATGCCATTGCCCGTAACCGTCGAATTCGATCGCACTAAAAAGACTTGAGTTGGGGAAACCGAGCCTCGATGCTCTCTCAACTGGACAATTGTTATGTACGCTACTAAAAACCCTACTTCTCAACAAGTTATCCGCCAGATCGATCGCGCCAAATCTCAGTCTCAAATCGATCGCGCCCTCTGGGACTTAGCAAATCGACTTCCCGAACCCCTCAACCCCGCAGATCTGAAATCCGCACGCTCGAACGCATGGAACGGCAACGGCGATTCCCTCATTCCCGAACTGCGTCTGAGAATTTTAGAAGCCGCATTTCAACAGGATCTTTTATTCGCCAATCGTCGCGTTCCCTTTCAAAAATCTCTAGTGGCGATCGTTTTTGGCAAAGATTGCCTGCAACACTGGTATCGAGAATCCAAACAGCGATTCCCCGAATTTGAACTGACCATCGCCTTGCGTCCCTGTTATTCGCGAACGGAAAAATTCATCGAACAAACCTTATACTGGCAACCCTTACTCGGATGTCCGCCGCTAATTTCCGACATCGATTTTCCCATTGCGCCCTATTGGGAACGCTGCGATACTCTGGCAACACCGGAAATTTGGTGGGATGACGCTTATCCCAATTCTCGGTACGTCATCGATGCGCGTGCCTCTCAACCCTCGTGGAACGGCTCGCTGGATTTAGTGGAAATCGAAGCCATTCGCTGGTCGGGACGCTTTGAGATCCTCGGTTCCCAAATTCAAAGTAAAATTTCGGCGACCGGACAACGGCTGTTACCCGATCGCATCTTATTTCGCGAAGATTGCTACAATTACGGCAATCGTGCCGTCTCCTTCGGGTGTTCGTATTAAGTGGTCATTGGTCATTGGTCATCGGTCGTTAGTGGGTAGGGTGCGTTGAGGAACGAAACGCACCACCTACCAATTCCCCATTCTTGACGTTATGGTAAATTTCTGGTTTTCCGCGTTCAAACCCGTAATTTTGACGATCGAAATTTTAGCGGTTGCTGTTGGCTTGGCAACCGTTTTCGGTTTTTTGGGAAAGCTGTGGTGGGGGTTTGAATTGCTAGATCATCTGCGCCTTCAGTATGTATGGGTGCTGGTGCTGGTACTGGTAATGAATGCTTTTGTCCGCCATCGGTGGGTTTGGGTTTTGGGGATACCGTTGGGGTTGAATTTGGCATTGATTTTGCCGTTGTTTTGGCATCCGATCTCGATCAAAAACCTACCCACAGAAAACACGTTGCGGATTTTGCACGTCAATCTCGATCGCGACAATTCCCAATTCCATCGAGCCATCGATTACATTCGATCGCAAGATGTCGATATCGTATTTCTTCAGGAAGTCACCCCAACTGGGTTTGATCGCCTCAAATCCGATCTGTCTCAATACCGCGTGATTCTCTCCCGTCCCCAAACCAATTCTCAAGGGGTGGCGATGTTGGTTCCCGCAACGCCATCAGGTGCGATCGAACTTTTAAATCCCCCGGAAATTATCCACCTTCCCGACCGATCAGAACGACCCCTCATTACCGCGACAATTCGCTGGCAAGGTCGAGAGGTCAAAGTTCTCAGCCTGCATACCACCCGTCCCCGCAATGCCGGAACTTCCCAGTTTCAACAACGGGAATTCGACGAGGTGGCGCGTTGGAGTCGGCAACAACAAGATAACGGATATCCGGTCATCATCCTTGGCGATTTTAATAATACCCCGTGGTCGGGTCGATCGCGCCAATTCTTACGATCGGGCAATCTCATCGATTCTCAACGGGGTTTCGGGTTGCAACCCACTTGGATGGCGGGTTTGCCGTTTCCCCTCCAAATCTCGATCGATCGGTGCGTCTACAGCCGTCAAATTGGCACTGTAAATCGTAAAATCGGATCGGCAATCGGTTCCGACCATTTGCCGTTATGGGTGGAACTAACTCAAATCCCGTAACCTCAGCTTTCAGCAAGCGGGATCGACCAGCACACATCTGTGAATTTCTAGCTGAAGACGGATCTCTGTAACATTCCTTAAGCCGCACAAACCACGTCGAACAGCGCATCGTCGAGTTCGTACCCGAACATTTTTGCCATCGATTTCAGGCGGGAATGGCTGGGAATATCGTATCGTTCTAACCAAGGGGCGATCGCAAAAATCTTGTGCATCAACCAAATTTCTAACGCTTCGGGATTGTACTGCACCCCTTCGGTGCGGTGAAACTCGTGGGGAACCAGCATAGCAGCATAGCGAGCCAATTCCCCCGCTTTCCAGTCGAGCATCATCGGCAACCACGGATAGCAGGCATCGGCGCGAACGAACCACAATCGCACTTCAGGAATTTCTGACAGTTCTCGGGGATCTTCAGGAGCGCGAGGGTAATCGATTGCAAATTGGAGCGATTGCTCGTAGGTCGCGATTTCTCGCGCTGCGAGAATGGGTTCGAGGATATTGCGAATGGGGGAAAGATCCAGGGATTGCAAACAGTTTGCGTTTAAAGAGACGATCCGAGTCATGCGCTCTGAAATTCCTACGATAGAATGGGGGTAAGGGGTGTGCCAAAGTTTTTCTAGTATTGCTGATCGCCATTCTCCGGCAATCGATCGCGCTAGGTTGACAAAATAGCCGATTCTATAGATGATTGGCTCACTGCCATGTCGGATCGCTCATTGATAAGTCCTGACATTAAAATATACTTTTTGAACAACTCATGAAACATGAGGCAGTCGTCGTGAAACCCATTCGTTCTTTAGAAGATGCCATCGAAAAGTGCAAAGCATTGGGAATGAGAGTCAGCCGCCAGCGCCGCTTCATTCTCGAGCTGTTGTGGCAAACTGAAGAACACCTCTCGGCACGGGAAATCTACGATCGCCTTAACCGCGAGGGGAAGGACATTGGACACACCTCAGTGTATCAGAATCTCGAAGCCCTATCGAGTCAGGGGATCGTCGAGTCGATCGATCGATCGGAGGGTCGCCTATACGGCAACATCAGCGACCCCCACAGTCACATCAACTGCCTCGATACCCAGCAAATCGTCGATGTTTACGTCACCCTTCCCGAGGAACTACTAGCCGAAATCGAAGCGAAAACAGGCATCCGGATTACCGATTATCGCATCGATTTCTACGGATATCGCAATGAGAAAACGGCAAGCGGCGATCTCCCGAGGGATCCATCTGTTTCGGAAAACACCGCCGTTGCCAGTTAGTTCGGGAAGGTAAGGTCTGAGAACAACCGATCGCGCCTGGAGAGACGGGGAATGTGCTACCGATCGCCCCACTCTCTCCAAGAGCGCAAAACCATTATATTCCATTTATGTACAAAAAAAAGACCCGACCGTTAATTGGGTAAGCTATAGAGTCATTTGCAGAAGTGTTGAATCCTGATGGTAAAACTTTACACTTTGGGTCTTGTCCTTGACTTTAAACCCCAAATTATTGCGAATAGAGTCAGTAACACCTGAATTTGGGGATCGTTGTGAACAATGCACGAATTGGTGACGACCCTTCAAATCTTAAGATTCAACACTTCTGAGTCATTTGGGGTTGGTAATGGGTAATGGGTACTTGTCTTGGGAAATTGCTCCACTTGGGGAGACCCCAAGACCGGACTGGCTCCCCAAGACCGCATTTCCCGCTGGCAAACATCTTCTACCCCGGCTCCCCTTGTGCTACCCGGGCAGCCGGGGCAACCACAGGGGGATTGCCCCGACGTGGGAAATTTGTTCCGGCACACCCTACCCTCTCACCCGATAAATCGTTTGAGTTTGCAGGCGATCGATCGTTGCCGACGGTAACTGACCCGCCTCCAGAACTTGTCGATCGAGTTGCACTTTCAAACTGGTCATCGGATCGCTACCGGGCGAGATTAAAAACTCCAATTGTCGCACGTCCGATCGAGTGGCAATGAGATCGAGAATGCGGGCGATCGCTCGCACGTAGGGATGTTCCGAATCTTGGAACCAATCGGGTTTGGTTAACTCCGCTTGGTCGAATCCCAAATGAATGATAACGGAAGGGCGATCGAACACTGCCACCGTCACGGGTCGCGTTTCTTCTTGAATCAGTAAATGTTCGGTTTGGGCGATATCTCGCAATTCTTGCAGGCGATCGAAATGTTCGGCAACCGATAACTCCTGTTGCCAACAAATTGCTACCGTCACCAAATAGGTTTGCAGCAACATATGCCCCAATTTCTTGGCTTTGGTTGCCAAATAAATCGAGTTGTAATCGTTCGCTTCGATCAACAGCGGCACCCGATCGACCACTTCTATTCCATACCCTTTTAACCCGGCAATTTTTCGGGGATTGTTGGTAATTAACCGAATTTGACGCACGCCCAAATCGTTGAGCATTTGCGCCCCCACGCCGTAATTGCGCAAGTCGGCAGGGAATCCCAACCGTTCGTTGGCTTCCACCGTATCCAATCCCATATCCTGCAATGAATAGGCTTTGAGTTTATTAATTAACCCAATGCCCCGTCCTTCCTGTCGCAAATACACCACCACTCCCGAACCGTGATGTTCGATGGTTTTCAGGGCTGCTTGCAGTTGCATCCGGCAATCACAACGCAAAGATCCCAACGCATCCCCCGTCAAGCATTCTGAGTGAACGCGCACCAGAACGGGGCGATCGGCAAACTCTGCCGGATCGCCTTTGACGATCGCCACGTGTTCCGAATTATCTAGACTATTCCGATAAGCATAAATCTGAAACTCGCCAAATTGCGTGGGTAATTTGGCAACCGTTTCTCGTTGGATAAATCGTTCTTTTTGCAAGCGATAACCAATCAGATCGGCAATACTAATAATTTTGAGTTGGTGCTTTTTGGCGTATTCGATCAACTCCGGCAACCGCGCCATTGAACCGTCGGGATTCTGGATTTCGCAAATGACGCCACTGGGATCGAGTCCGGCGAGTTGAGCGAGATCGACTGCCGCTTCCGTATGTCCGGCGCGTTTGAGGACGCCGCCTTCTCGGGCGCGTAACGGGAAAATGTGACCGGGACGCTTGAGGTCTTCCGGACGGGTGTTGGGGGCGATCGCCACTTGAATCGTCCGGGCGCGATCTTCGGCGGAGATGCCCGTGGTGACGCCGAGGTGGGGCGAGGCATCGATACTGACGGTAAACGCCGTTTGGTCGGGTGCGGTGTTGTTGCTGACCATCAGCGGCAAATCCAGTTCGTCCAGGCGTTTCCCCGTCATCGCCAAACAGATCAGACCCCGTGCTTCCACCGCCATAAAGTTAATGAGGTCGGGGGTGATAAATTGCGCCGCACAGATGAGATCGCCTTCATTTTCCCGATTTTCATCATCGACGACGACGATAACCCGTCCGGCTTTGAGGTCGTTGAGCGCCGCGTCGATGGAGTCAAACTGAAACGATGGGGAAGGGTTGGGGGGGAAAGACTGCAAGGGAAAGTTCGATGACATGGATTTGGGGTCGAGAACGGGGAAGGGGGGATCGATCCGTTGCCTTCCCAATCTGTTTGCGTAAACTTTTATAAAGTACCTTTCATATAAATTGTATCTCGTTTGTTAGAGAACGCGATCGATTGCCCCCACAATCGGCGATTCGCAGCCGATCGCTCGGGCGCGATCGAAGACGGCATCGTTTCCGTCTGCATTCATTCATCTATCTAGTATCTAGAGTGGGTTGCAAAAACGACAACCCGATCTAGAATGCACCAAGCGCTAGACTATTGAGAACACGTTGTTGGGAATAAAGAATTATGGGTAATGTGGAGCGCATCCCCGTCGGGATCGTCGGTGCTTCCGGGTATGGAGGAGTGCAATTGGTTCGGCTGCTCCTGGAGCATCCCCAAGTCGAACTGGTGTATTTGGGCGGCGAAGGTAGTGCGGGGAAAGCTTTCGGAGAATTGTATCCCCACTTGGAACATCGGGTGAAGCTGACGGTAGAAGGGGTGGATGCCGAGGCGATCGCCGATCGCTGTCAGGTGGTGTTTCTCTCGTTGCCCAACGGGTTGGCGTGGAAAATGGCGCCGACATTATTAGCCAAAGGGTGCAACGTGCTGGATTTGTCTGCCGACTATCGGTTTTTCAACCTCGACACCTATCAAACCTGGTACGGGGGAGATCGCACCGATGGTGAAACAGCCGCTACCGCCGTCTACGGCTTACCGGAACTCTACCGCGATCGCATTAAAGACGCCCAATTGGTCGGTTGCCCCGGTTGTTACCCCACCGCCAGCCTCCTCGCCATTGCCCCTTTACTCAAACAAGGCTTGATCGTCCCGGATACCCTGGTCATCGACGCCAAATCCGGCACGTCTGGCGGCGGACGACAGGCAAAAACCAACTTACTCCTCGCCGAAGCCGATAACTCCCTAGCTGCCTACGGCGTTACCCGTCACCGCCACACCCCGGAAATCGAGCAGATTTGCAGCGATCTCGCCGGACAAGACGTGATGGTGCAGTTTACCCCCCACCTGATCCCGATGGTTCGGGGCATCCTCTCCACGGTTTACGCCACCCTGCGAGATCCGGGTCTCGTTCGCGAGGATTTATATACCATTTATTCCGCTTTCTACCGATCATTCCCGTGGGTTAAGGTACTGCCCGTCGGCATCTACCCGCAAACCAAATGGGCGTGCGGTACGAATCTGAACTATCTCAGCATCGAAGTCGATCCGCGTACGAATCGCGTTATCGTCATGTCGGCGATCGACAACCTGCTCAAAGGTCAAGCCGGTCAAGCTTTACAGTGCATGAATTTGATGTGCGGTTTGGAGGAAACTTTGGGCTTGCCTCAATTGAGTTTTTATCCGTAAATTTGGGGTTTGGGGTTTGGGGTTAATGGTTAGTTACTTCTCTCCCCCTGCTTTCTTCCTCCTGCAACTCCTGCAACTTCTGAACCCCTCGAAGGCTGTGAATCGTCGATCGGCTGTGAGTGTTCTTACACAAATCGTCGGTGTGTATTGGGTTTTCTGTACATTGAAAAACATTACACCTTCGGCAGGTTTAGCTGAGACTTTCCCATCGCTAACAGCTATAGAACTACGCATTCATAAGGTTAGGACATGACGGCTGGGCGAAGCATTTGTATAAACTTTGTCGTCTCAAGGACAAAAGGGTCGGGCAAATGCTTCTCCCCTACAACAGTCCTCATATATTTGCGTAGTGCTATAACAGCTAACGGCTAACGGCTACACCCACAACCGAAGCTTCGATTTAGGAGACCGTTCGTGAAAGCTTTGTTTTTCCAATCCTGGTTTGAGAAATGGAGTCCCCTCGCTCGTCGGGGGAAATCCGATCCCGTAATGCCGCATTGGCAATCGATCGAACTGTTTCCCCAACCGGAAATCGGGATTGTGGAAATGACTATTTCTGGCAATCGCCCCGGTCGCGTGAAATACCAAAGCACGTATTGGCCCGCTCGCTTTCTCAATCCCAGTTGCGATCCCCAGGGCAAAATGACCTTCAAACCCAATGAAAAGGTAATGGTGGTGGGGAGAAAAGGCATTACCTTATTAGTTACTCCGATCGCCCCATGACCCGCATTATTGGCTTAACTGGCGGCATTGCCACCGGAAAATCGACGATCGCCCATCATTTAAGTGCTGCCTATCACTGTCCCGTCTTCGATGCCGACTCGTACTCGCGTGCAGCCGTCGCCCCCGGTTCGGAGATTCTCGATCGCATTTTCCAACGGTATGGAGACGAAATCCGGCTTGCCGACGGCAACCTCAACCGTCGGGCTTTAGGAGCGATCGTCTTCGCCAATCCCGACGAACGGCAGTGGTTAGAGGCTCAAATTCATCCCTACGTTCGCCAGCAATTCGTAGAGGCGATACTCCACAGGAGTCGCTGTGCGAGGGCCAGTCATCAAGATTCCCAACGACCGATCATTTTGGTTATCCCGTTACTCTTTGAAGCTGGAATGGAGGATCTCGTCAGCGAGATTTGGGTGGTATACTGTACCGCTAGCCAGCAGATCGAGCGGTTGATTCAACGAGATCGCCTAACCCCAGAACAAGCTCAACTGCGAATTGATGCCCAGATGCCCCTCGAAGTTAAATGCGATCAAGCCGATCTTATTTTGGACAATTCTTCCACCCCCAACATCTGGATGCAACAAATTCACGATGCGTTACATAGTTAGAAGTAGGGTGTGTTGAGGCACGAAACGCACCATTACCCATTACCCATTACCCATTCATAAAATGGACATCGATATTGCCCCTTACCTCGATCATTCCTTACTCGCACCCATTGCCACAGAAAAGCACGTCGAACAATGGTGTGCCGAAGCCGATCGATTTGGGTTTGCCTCCGTTTGTATTTCTCCGTGTTATGTGCGTTTAGCAGCAGAATTACTGCACAAAAAATCGCCTAAAGTGTGTACGGTTATCGGTTTTCCCATGGGGGCAACCACCTCCGCCGTCAAGCTCTACGAAGCACGAGAAGCGGTGGAAAATGGGGCGACAGAATTGGATGTGGTTATCAATCTTGCTTGGTTGAAAATGGGAAACACCGAGGCGTTGCATCGGGAAATTGCCGAGATTTGCGAAGAAACGAACGTGACAGTTAAAGCCATTTTAGAAACCAATTTGCTGATGCCAGAAGAGAAGCGAATTGCTACGGATGTTTGTTTGGATGCGGGGGTGCGATTCCTCAAAACCTGTACGGGTTGGAATGGCGGTGCAACGGTAGAAGATGTTAAATTACTCAAAGAACTGACGAAGGGACGGGTGGGAATTAAAGCCTCGGGAGGAATTCGCACTTATGAAGGGGCGATCAAGTTAATTTTAGCCGGAGCTACTCGTTTGGGAACGTCTTACAGTATGGAATTGCTGCGACAGCGCGATCGATCCGCAGAGGAAGCAAAATCCGATCGTGCAGAACCTACAAGTGAAGTCTGATATTTTGCTTTTTTCATTCACCTAATTTCAGAAAAAGTCGATCAGGCGATGAATCTTCCAGAAACAACTCCTAACACCGATACTTTGCGCCAGATGTATCTGGATTTGTTGAAGAGATCGCTCCTCAACTTAATTTATTTTGACAACGAACTTAGGCTAATTTATTTACAACAAGTCATCAAAAATAAACAGCCGATCGATCCCGGTATTCTCCGAGATATTCGCTATCGAACTCAAAATTACGCAGACTTGCTCTCCCTGCGAACCGCCGGCAGAAATTTTAGCGGTCAAATCCCCCAATTTTCTCACTCTCTCATCGGTCTGCCTCGGATGGAGAATATCCAACACTGTGCCGAAATTATTTTTAAAGAAAAGATTCCCGGAGATTTTATGGAAACGGGGGTTTGGCAAGGGGGTGCAACGATTTTTATGCGAGCGTTACTAAAGGTTTATGGAGAAGATATCGATCGTTGTGTTTGGGCAGCCGATTCTTTTGAAGGTTTGCCCAAACCTCAAGTTCCTCAAGATGAAACCTACGATTTATCTGCTTCAAAGTTTCCATTTTTAGCGATCGGGTTGGAAGCCGTTCGCGATAATTTTCGCACCTATAACTTACTTGACGATTGCGTTAAGTTTCTCAAAGGTTGGTTTGAAGAGACATTACCCAATGCTCCGATCAAACGATTAGCACTATTACGACTCGATGGCGATTTATACAAATCCACTTTAGATGCTCTCAATCCTTTATACGATAAAGTTTCGCCAGGAGGATTTATCATTATCGATGATTATTACGCTTTTGAACCCTGCAAGCAAGCGGTTGACGAGTTTCGTGCCAGCCGCAATATTATCGAACCAATGACTGAAATTGATTGGACGGGTGTTTTTTGGCGGAAAAGTTATTAGTTATTAATAAAGGATTGGCTAAATAGCGAAAATTTTGAACTTAAAGCATAGATTAAACTTTGGTCGTAACGTTGCCAGGTGCGTCGATCGTTACCGAATCCGCCCGATTGCCCTAAATTTGTCGCTTTGAAAAGAATCGTCTACAATAGAAGGCAAAATTGGAGAAGTCTCGGAGAAAGGCAATTGCGTTTTTTTTACAAAAATTTACATTGAGAGCGCGATGGTCATTCCGCAATAAACTTGCAGCAAGCACCCTAAATCTGGATCATACCCACCAATCTCGAGCGGCATTCCATCTTGCCAAATATTAAGATCGATAAACACCGATAAAATTTTTCTCCAAGTTCAAAGTCAGATTCGCGATTTAAAGTTTACAGCCAATTTAAACTTGAAAAACTAAAACTTCAAGCACCTGAATTTTTATTCACTTTTCCATCACACGGCTCGATCTTTCTCTCGATCGACCGATATTTCCCGATCCGGATACTCTCATTCCGCTTGTGTCAATGTTCGTCCTATCAGCTACCTCTTTTCTAGATCAAATGAATCCCACATTCCTCTGGTTAATAGCCGGAGCCATTTTGTGTTTCTTAGAGCTTGTCACGCCCACGGCATTTGTTGAAATGGCAATGGGAATTAGCGCATTTATCGTTGCCCTTCTGTCCGTTGCACTTCCCTATTTTGGGTTGCAAGTTCTGCTGTGGATGGTCTTATCTTTGCTACTGGTCTTTCTGACTCGGCGATTGCTTCCAAAGCGATCGCATTACACCCTACGAGATGCCACCGAAGCACGAACGCTGACTGAAATTGCCCCCGGACAAACCGGACGAGTGATTTTTGAAGGCAACTCTTGGCAAGCACGATGTGATAGCAATATCCTGATTTTTCCCGATCAAAAAGTGTTAGTTATCGGTCGAGAAGGCAATACATTAATTGTCATCCCAGAGCAAATCTAATTTAGCCCTTTCGAGATATTTATCTAACGTTCGCTCGGCGTGCCACAAAGGTCAATCTTCCGATTCTAAAACAATTTAGGAGAGTTTTCATGCAACCCTTAGTTTGGATTTTAATTCTTATTTTTGGCGGATCCAGCCTCGCCGGCTCGGTCAAAGTCATCAACCAAGGAAATGAAGCATTAGTTGAAAAATTAGGAAAGTATAGCGGGAGAAAACTAGAACCGGGTTTAAATTTTATCTTTCCATTTCTCGATCGGGTCGTCTATCAAGAAACCATTCGGGAAAAAGTTCTAGACATTCCCCCCCAAGCCTGCATCACTCGCGATAACGTCACCATTACCGTCGATGCCGTGGTGTACTGGCGGATTATGGATATGGAAAAAGCCTATTACAAAGTCGAAAATTTGCGGCAAGCCATGCAAAATTTAGTGCTGACCCAAATTCGATCAGAAATGGGACAACTCGAACTCGACCAAACGTTTACCGCCCGAACGGAAGTAAACGAAACTTTATTGCGGGAATTGGACATTGCCACCGACCCCTGGGGGGTGAAAGTCACGCGGGTAGAACTCCGAGACATCATGCCGTCGAAAGCCGTCCAAGACTCCATGGAGTTGCAAATGTCGGCAGAACGGCGCAAGCGGGCAGCAATTCTCACCTCGGAAGGGGAACGGGAGTCGGCAGTCAATACCGCCCGAGGTCAAGCCGAAGCTCAAGTTTTGCAAGCCGAATCCAGCCAGAAAGCCGCAATTTTAAAAGCGCAAGCCGAACAAAAAGCGATCGTCCTCAAAGCCGAAGCCGAACGCCAACAACAGGTTCTCAAAGCGCAAGCCACTGCCGAAGCATTACAAATTATCACCAAAACGTTGAAGGCAAATCCCAAAACCTCCGAAGCGTTGCAATTTCTCCTGGCGCAACAGTATATGACCATGGGTTTGGAAATCGGGACCAGCGAGAGTGCCAAGGTGATGTTTATGGACCCGCGCACGATTCCGGCAACTTTGGAAGGAATGCGGGCGATCGTTTCCGAAAAATCGTCGGCGGAAGGGTTAGAACCCAGCGACTTTGAGGTGTAATCTCCCGGCAAGATTCCGAATCCAAAAATCCAAGGCAAACTCACTCTCATTTCTCTCTTTTTGGGTAAAGAGTATCGATCTTACGCCGAAAATTGAGTCATGAGAGTTGCCATAATTTGGCTGTCGTCTTGTTTTTTTCTAGATTCTAAAGCGGTTTCCAGGGTTGCAATTTCTAGTCCCGGTAATACGTTAGAAGTTTCAATGCGCTGGCTTCCCCGATCGACAATTTGAAAGGCAAAAATGCGGGCATTTTCGACATCAACTACCCAATATTCTCGAATTCCAAGTTCCTCGTACAACAGCCGTTTGATGCCGAGATCGTCGTTGAGAGAAGTGGCGGCAACTTCGATCGCTAAATCGGGTGCGGGGTAAAGATCGAGATTGACGATCGTATTTCCTTGGGGAACCGATCGCGCTTTTTCAGCGACGTAATACGACGCATCGGGTTGGGCTTCTTTACAGCCGGGTTTGCGATAACTGGCATTAATCAAACCGCGAAATGCGATCGAGTTTAACGTGCAGTACAAAACAATGGCTGCGTGAAGAATCCCGTTATCTGCTGCGTGGTCTGGTCCAACTCCCATCGTTTCGATCCGCATTTGCCGATCGTAATAATAGCAGGTTTTCTTTTCGCTAGCGGGGTCGTCGGAAATGGCAACAAATTCTTCCCAAGTGGCGTTGACCCAAGTGTTCTCTTGGCTATCTTGAAGTGTTGTTGCTATTGGCGGATGAGTTTCGGCGAGAGTCATAGTCTCAATCTGGAATGCTGAGATCGATCGTAGCGCAACCTTAACTTTCGACAAACTGCCCGCTTACACTCGGACGTATCCTTTTTCCTTCTGACTTTCTAAAAACCGCAATTGGAAACGCACTCAAGATGAAAAAAAGCTTGGCCCTTGCGGCAAACCCACGAGATCGACTCGATCGCCCCAATCTTAATAAAAAGATACAGAAAAGCCCCATTCTGAGCTACGCTTAGATTTGTGTAAATTCATACCGTTCTAGGAGGTTCGCTTGGAAAGAACGTTTTTGATGATCAAACCCGATGGCGTCCAACGGGGACTGGTGGGCGAAATCATCCGCCGCTTTGAAACCAAGGGGTTTACCTTGGTGGGGATGAAGTTTATGAGTGTCGATCGCCAACTCGCCGAACAGCACTACGAGGTTCACCAAGAACGACCGTTTTTTAAAGGTCTCGTCGAGTTTATTACCTCCAGTCCCGTCGTGGCGATGGTATGGCAAGGAGAAGGGGTGGTTGCTTCCGCCCGAAAAATTATCGGGGCAACCAACCCCCTAACCGCCGAACCCGGTACGATTCGGGGAGACTTTGGCGTAGATGTGGGACGTAACTTAATTCACGGTTCCGACGCCCAAGAAACGGCACAGCGCGAAATTGCGCTCTGGTTTAAAGACGAAGAACTTGCCGACTGGCAGCCTTCTCTCGCGTCTTGGATTCGGGAATGATGGCTTAGTGGGGAGATGAGGGGAGGTTACGAATTGGGAGTAACTTTATCCTCATCTCTAACAAGTTGGAGATCGTCGCAGACATCACCATGTTCCGATGCGATCGCCTCTGGGTTGCGCTGGGAAAACCCCCACACGAAGATCGAGAGAATTGCCACGATCGTCACCCATTGGGGCGGGACGATCGCCGGCTCGATCACCTTTAACAGCAAGCGCAATCCCACCAATCCCACGGTAATGTATCCCGCATCTTCGAGATGGGTGTACTCCTGAATCCAGCGAATGAAGAGTCCTGCCAGAAACCGCAGGGCGATCACGCCGATGGTTCCGCCTGCCAGAATCAGTCCGATGCGATCGGGGGAGACGGCGATCGCGGTGGTAACGCTATCTAACGAAAAGGCTAAATCTGTGAAGGCAATTAGGGGAATAGCTTGCCACAAGGATTTAAAGTGCATTCCATGTTGGCGATCCTCTCCCTCTCCTTCGCCAGAGGTAAAGTATTGAAATACTAACCAGAGAAGATATAGCGCCCCTGCTAACTCGAACTGCCAGTACTGAATCACCCAAGTCGCCATCAGAATCAGGCTAATTCGCAGGACATAGGCAATCAGCAAGCCAAAATTCAGCGCTCGACGCTGGAGTTGAGCATCGGGCAGACCTTTGGAAATAGAAGCTAGGGCGATCGCGTTATCGGCGGAGAGTACCGCCTCCAAAGCTACTAGGATCAACAGGATAAAAAACGTATCAAGCCCCAGTTGAGGGGAACCTTCCAGGAAATGGTCGATCATTAATAGTGACAGGTCTATAGGGGTGTGTGAAAGTCGGAAATAGCGTGGGAGTTTTGCGATCCCCCGTTTTGATATGATAGCGCTTTAGCCGTATCTCCTTTTGCCTGCCAATGGGAGAAATTGAGAAAACTTCCTCAGAGTCAATCCTGGGGATCGAAAGTACAACGACGTCCGATCGCCCGGTGCAGTAACTGTCGGTAGTGGTGCATCTCGACGATATAAGCGCCGAACCGGGATAAATGCGGATTCATCAATTGGGCGTCGAATACTAAAAATTGACGCGATCGCAAATATTCGACCAACCTCACTAACGCCACTTTCGATCCGTCGGGAATGCGATAAAACATCGACTCACCGATAAACGCTCCCCCGATAGCGATCCCCAACACTCCCCCTGCCAGTCGATCGCCCTGCCACGTTTCAAAGCTGTGTGCCCATCGGGCCCGATGCAGTTGGCGGTAAATTTGTTGCAATTGGGGGGAAATCCAGGTGGTGGGGCGATCGGCACAACCTTCTACCACGGCGTCGAAATTGCGGTTGATGGCAACGCTGAAGCGATTTTGATTCAAAACCCGCCGCAAGGATTTGGGATAGCGAAATCGATCGTCTAACGGCATTAACGCTCGCTCTCGGCTCATGTACCAGTCCAATGTCGATGTCCCCCCCTTTTCATCGTTTGCCATCAGGAAGTATCCTTGGGCATATCCCTGAATAATTGCGGGAAGATTGTAATCCATGAACGATTGAGTTGGGGTTGGGGATTTGTTAGGGGTTAGGGGTTAGCTGCAAATCGCGGATCGCTGACATCTGATATCTATCTAACGTTTGTCTTCTCTCCCGGCTCCTTCTGTTCTTTGCCATTTTTCCCCCTTCTGTAGGCGCTCGTGAGTGCGCAGCGCTTACTTCTGCAACTCCTGTTGTCAAGAGGAATCGGCGATCGGTCGATCGCCCGTTACATTCCTCACCGTTTCCCAAGAATGTGCTACCCATGGCAGAACCGATTCCACCGATTACCCTACCTCCAGCCGAAAACGCCGATCGAGAAGGCGAGTGGTTGCAACAGTCTTTGCATCAGTGGCTCGATGAAGAGTTTATTCCAGAGCCAGTGAACGCCGAAATTGCCCAACGCGCTGCCAGCATTTACGTGCGACAGCGCATGGAAGGAGAAAACGATCTCGGGGCATTGACGATCGCCATCGTCACGGAAATGCAGGGATTTGACTTTTCCCAAAGCTTTTTCGGCGAGTTTGCCATTGCTAACGCCGTGAGCGATCTTCTGCTCGATAGCTTGGGAATCGAGCGCTGTTGCGGACAGTAATCGCACCACAGCGCGACGATGGCGAGATCGACTACCAGCTTGCTTTCACCACGCCGGGGAGCAAGCCTTCGTGCGCCATTTCCCGCAGGGCATTGCGAGAGAGACCGAAGTCCCGGTAGTACGCTCTGGGTCGTCCCGTCAACCAGCAACGGTTCCGCATCCGACTGGGCGCGCTGTTGCGAGGTAATTGCTGAAGCTGGCGGTGAATTTCCATTTTCTCGAGCTGAGACGTGGCGCTCGAGAATTGCTCTTTCAGCGTTTCCCGTTTAGCTGCATATTTCTCAACCAGTTTTTTGCGCTTTTTTTCGCGCTCGATCATGCTCTTTTTAGCCATGAATGAATTGAGTATCCTCCAATCGACATTACCCATCATATCTTATAGGAGGAATTCGGGAGAAAGAGAAGGTAGAAGGTAGAAGGTAGAAGGGAGGAGGAGTGGGGAAAACTAACGATCTTACGGATGTGTGGTTTGCCCTAAGAAGCCCGTGGGGATCTGTTAGAATGTAGCCAACTTCCCAAACGATCGAAAGTCTTTTGTTTTCGGAATGAAATAGTCGAGCGATCGAACTCGAGTTTTGCGGGGCATGCCGAGACTTTGCCGATCCGTGGGAGGTCGGGCATTCCATCGATCAAACACGCGAGCAGATGAGTATTTCTTTAAAGCAACTGGCGGTTTATTTATCGTTGCTAGCGATCGGTGGGGGAATCGGCATCGTCGGCAGCCGTTACGCTAATGCGAAATCCGGGAACTTCGCGCCGTCTGCATCCCCCCCCGCCACCGTACAACCCCTAACCGTGTCGCCCTCCGAAAATTGGGACGCGGAGGTGGAGGTTGAAGACAATCCCAATTTTATCGCCGATGCGGTGGAGCGAGTGGGAATGGCAGTGGTGCGCATCGATGCCTCCCGTGCTGTGGCGGCGAGAGATCTCGAAGCGTTTGAGAATCCCCTGTTTCGGCATTTTTTTGGGGATGAGATACCGCAACTTCCCGAACGCTGGGAACGGGGAACGGGTTCTGGGTTTATTCTCAGCGAAGATGGAATCGTCCTGACTAACGCTCACGTCGTGGAAGGGGCAGATGAAGTAGACGTGCGCCTCAAAGACGGTCGGGTGTTGCCGGGTAAAGTTCTCGGTACCGATTCGCTGACGGATGTTGCCGTCGTGCGTGTCGAAGCGTCGGGACTGCCAGCAGCGCCTGTGGGGCAATCGGCAAGTTTGGTTCCCGGACAGTGGGCGATCGCCATCGGCAACCCGTTGGGGCTAGATAATACCGTTACAGTGGGCATTATCAGCGCCCTCGATCGTTCCAGCGCCCAGGTGGGGATCGGCGACAAGCAGCGGGTACGCTTCATTCAAACCGATGCGGCGATCAATCCCGGCAACTCTGGCGGACCGCTCCTCAACGATCGCGGCGAAGTCATCGGCATCAATACGGCAATTCGCGCCAACGCTCAAGGATTGGGGTTTGCCATTCCCATTGAAACCGCCCAGCGCATTGCCGATCAGATTTTAACGCGAGGTCGCGCCGAACATCCGTTTTTGGGCGTTCAGATGTTAGATTTAAATCCCACCGTCCGCGATCGACTCAATGAAAATGAAGAGTTAGGCTTTACGGTCGATCGCGATAGCGGGACGATCGTCATTGGCGTTTTAGAAAATTCTCCAGCAGAAGCCGCAGGATTTCAGGTCGGCGACATCATCCTTAGAGTGAACGGCGTCCCCGTCAGCAGTGCGGCGGAAGTGCAGGAACAAGTGGAGCAAAGTCAGATCGGCATTGTCCTTCCGGTAGCAGTCGAACGGCAAGGTCGAACCCAAACTTTAGAAGTGCGACCGCAAAGTTTCCCGAACGATTCCGAATCTGCTGGATAACACCCCACGGGATGTTACCTTTTCCGCAAGTGCTAGGAACGCTAGGACAACCCGGATTCCTCAGACCGAGAGATGTTATTAAAAATCGCGCTGGAAAATTCTTTATCGAGTTCCATACGCTGTTCCATCTGACGCAGGAAATACCCGGTCATCATCGCTGACGCCAGCATTCCCGCCATATTTTCGCGATCGGTGGAAATTTGCACGTCAAACCCATCTGTGGGCAAAACTCCAACCAATCCCTGTACGTTCCGCGAAATAATGTCTTTGATTTCGGGACTGACGGATTTGGCAATCCGCGCTAGCACCTCTGGAGACTGGTGTTGTAGGTACTTGAGGAGTTGATTCACTTCTTGGGCTTCTGTACCGGAGGTGAAAAACTCAGGGTTAAAAACCATAGGGCGTTATCTACCTGGAGACCGTTCCTCTATGATACACACCGATGGGAAAATCGGGGTCACGGGTCACGGGTCACCGACGCTGTTTTCTCCCCCTGCCTCCCCTGCCTCCCTTGCTCCCCCTGCCTCCCTTGCTCCCTCTCAATCTTCTCCCCCTGCTCCGTCTTCTTCTGGGGTATTGTCGGGAACTCCGACTTGTTCCAAGACGGGGAGATTTTCTAAGTGAAAATACTGATGGAATTTTTCTGTGACTTGGACGCGGTACGATCGACCGTTGCCTTCGCTGCGGCGGCGGCGAATTAAGCCGAGTTGGACGAGTTCTTGGACGTGCTGGTAGGCACCGGAACCGCGCAACTCTACCAAGTCGGTTTGCAATAAGGGTCCTTTGATGGCGATCGCCGCTAGGGTTCGCAGTGCCCCGACTCCTAATTCGGCGGGAATGAGTGCCTGCATGACATCTTGAAAGACTTCTCGCAGTTGCAAGCTGTAACCGCTTTCGGTTTCCACCACTTCTAAGGCGCTGTCGCGATGGGCGTAATCGTCGATGAGATCGAGGAGTGCTTCTTCGGCGTCGGGGCGATCGCATCCGGCATATTCGGCAATTTGCGACAGGGACAGGGGTTGACCTTTGAGGTAGAGAATCGCTTCGATTTTCGGTGCGAGACGATCGGACATGGGCAAGAAGGTTCGTTGTTCGTTGTTAGTGGCGTTAACTCTCAACTATTGGGGTTCTGGGGTTGCATGAGTTAGGCGATCGATGGCAGCTTCGTCCCAGGGTTGTTCCCGACCGTTCGTTCCCAACCACAGTAAGTATTCAATATTACCAGCAGGACCGGCGATCGGGGACGGGACGGTTCCGCGATACTGCCAACCCAAGGCGGCGGCGGCACGCCAGACTTGGGTAATGGCGCTGGCGCGATCGTCCGGATCGCGGACGACGCCTTTTTTTCCCACGCGATCGCGTCCTACCTCGAATTGGGGTTTGACTAATAAGATGACTTCGCGCGGCGGTTCCAGGAGTTGCCACATCGCGGGCAAAATTTTGGTGAGGGAGATAAAGGAAACGTCGGCAACTCCGAAATCGGGTTTGGGAGCATCGGCAGTATATAACTGTTCGGGTTGCAGGTAGCGCAGGTTGGTCCGTTCTTTGAGGATGACGCGGGGATCGTTGCGCAGTTTCCAATCCACTTGACCGTAACCGACATCGATGCCGTAGACTAATTTTGCTCCGGCTTGTAACAAGCAGTCGGTAAAGCCTCCGGTGGAAATGCCGCCATCGAGACACACGCGATCGACGGGGGTAATGGCAAAGGTTTGCAGGGCTTTGGCGAGCTTTTCCCCACCCCGCGAAACGTAGGGCGATCGGGCTTTAATCTCAATTGTGGCAGTGAGGTCGATTTCCGTCCCCGGTTTGTCCACCACTTGCCGATTCACCCGCACTTCCCCCGCCCGAATCCATCGCTGGGCGAGTTGCCGCGAGGAACACAGGTCTAAGTCTACCAACAGGCGATCGAGGCGTTGTTTGGGCATAAAAATTTAAGTAATAAGTAATAAGTTAAGGCAGAAGGCTCCAGGGCAGAAGGTTGGTACAAATAACCAATAACTAGTAACCCTTAGCTACGCTTCCACTAGCCACTAGAATTAAAACCGATCTTTGCGTCCCCGGAGGCGGGAAAAGGTGCGAATGGGGTCGGAGGTTTCCATGGCAGTTTGCAGGTGGGGATCGTCCCAGCGGAGAAAGGGGTTGGTTTGTTTTTCTTCGCCGAGGTGGGAGGGGACGGTGGGGAGCGATCGCCCTCTCGCGTCGCGAACGGTTTGGTAGCGGTGCGCCAGTGCTGTATTATCGGGATCGACGGTGCGGGCAAATTCGAGGTTGTTGAGGGTGTACTCGTGGGCGCACCAAACGCGGGTGGCGTCGGGGAGCGATCGCAGTTTGCTCAAGGAGTCTACCATTTGGGCAGGAGTTCCTTCAAATAGGCGACCGCAGCCTCCGGCAAAGAGGGTATCGCCGCAGAAGAGGTCTCCGGTATCGTCGGGCGAAGTTGGGGGAAAATAGTAGGCGATGTGGGCGCGGGTATGTCCGGGAACGAAGAAAACTCGAGCGGTGCGATCGACAAAAGTGACGGGATCGCCTTCTTCGAGAAAGACTTGCTGTCCGGGAATTCGACCGCGATCTTCCGCGCCGCCATAGACGGTAGCATCGGGAAAGTGTTGCAATAGCGTCCGGTTGCCGCCAACGTGATCGCTGTGGTGGTGGGTATTGAAGATGGCAACCAACTGGGCATTGAGTGCCTGCAACTGTTGTAGAACGGGTGCGGCTTGTGCCGGATCGACGACGGCAGCCTGACGGGTTTGGGGATCGTGCAGTAAAAAGATGTAGTTGTCCGAAAGGGCGGGGATTCGATACACCTGCATGAATCGCTGACCTCGATAAATTTTGCTATTCTGGGACGGAGGCGTTTGTGCGGGTTGCAAAAGCCGCGCGATCGCCCTCGATTCTCGCCATCAACTCAACTAGAAAGATCGTCGATCTATCTCTATCTATTGTACCCGAACTGTCGAACCTAAGTTTAGTGGAATATGGCAAAAAATTCTGCCGCTCTCATGAATGCGATCGTGCGCAAAACGATCGATCTATGTTTGAATTCCGATCGCATTACTCGCCAAGAATACTTACAACTCACTTCGGTCATTCTATCCAATCGCAATATTACGGAAGAAGACTTGGTGCAACTCAACCGCATCTTCGATCGGGTGCAAATGGGGCGCATCAAAATTATCGACTAATGCTCTTAATTGTTAAGAAAATATTCGATAGAATAAGTTAAAACTGTGTTGAAAGGGCAACAGAACGCCTCGATCTGCTGGGCGTTACTCACCGATTTAGATTTGCTGACTGTATCGAGAATTGATTCTATAGGAGCATTCCCATGAGCCAAGCGAAACCGACGATTTTAGTCACGGGAGGCGCCGGTTATATCGGTTCTCACGCCGTTCTCGAACTGCAACGCGCGGGATACGAGACGATGATTTTAGATAACTTAGTCTACGGTCATCAAGATATCGTCGATCGGGTTTTAAAGACGAAGTTAATTGTCGGAGATACGGGCGATCGCCAACTTCTCGATCGACTGTTTTCCACCCATAAAATCGAAGCAGTCATGCACTTTGCAGCCTATGCTTACGTCGGCGAATCCGTCACCGATCCGGCAAAATACCATCGCAACAATGTCGTCGGCACGCTCACCCTCCTCGAAGCCATGTTGGCTGCCAACGTCAAGAAATTTGTCTTTTCCTCGACCTGCGCCACCTACGGCATTCCCGAAACCATTCCGATCGTGGAAACTTGTCCTCAAAATCCCATCAATCCTTACGGAATGACGAAGTTAATGGTGGAAAAAATCCTTGCCGATTTTGCCACGGCTTACGATTTTCGATCAGTCTGTTTCCGCTATTTCAACGCTGCCGGAGCCGATCCCGAGGGATTGCTGGGAGAAGATCACGATCCGGAAACCCACTTAATTCCCCTGCTGTTACAAACGGCATTGGGAATGCGCGAATCGGTGTCGATTTTCGGGACGGATTATCCCACGCCGGATGGGACTTGCATTCGCGACTACATTCACGTCACCGATTTGGCGATCGCTCACATTCTCGGCTTGGAATACTTACTAAAAGGTGGCAAATCGGAGGTCTTCAATCTCGGCAACGGTAACGGATTTTCCGTGCGGGAAACCCTCGAATCGGCGCAGAAAGTCACCCAGTGCGAGATTCCCGCGATCGAGAGCGATCGACGTCCCGGAGATCCGCCAATTCTCGTCGGCAGCAGCGAAAAAGCGCGAACCGTTCTCGGTTGGTCGCCTCAATATGCCGATATCGATAAAATCGTCTATCATGCGTGGCGGTGGCATCAAAAACGCCACGGAACGGAGAAAGTTTAACTCGCAAGTTTACAGCAAGCGGCGATCAGTTTACAGTAAGCAAATCGATGTCTACCATGGCTCGAGATCGACGATCTCGGACGGTCATCGGGGAGATCGCGACCATTTTGCCAGGGTGCAATTCGATCCGGTTCATGCTAGATAAAGCCGTTCAACCCAACGCACTGTTACCCGTCCCCACCGGACGCTTGCAAGTTCCTGGGATACCACCCTTTCCTCCCGCCAATGTCCGACTCTCTTTGGTGTTGCCGACTTATAACGAAAGCGAGAATATTGGGGTGCTGGTGGCAGGGTTAAGTCGCTTACTCGATCGGGTGTTGGGCGATCGCTACGAACTGATTTTAGTCGATGACGATAGTCCCGATCGCACCTGGAAGGTGGCTCGAGATTTGAGGTCGGCTTATCCTCAGTTGCAGGTGATGCGCCGCCAAGGGGAACGGGGATTGTCTACGGCGGTGATTCGCGGCTGGCAAGTGGCGCGGGGGGAGATTTTGGGGGTGATCGATGCCGACCTCCAGCACCCGCCGGAAACCTTGATGCAACTGTTAGAGGCGATCGATCTCGGTGCGGATCTCGCCATTGCCAGTCGCCACGTTGCCAATGGCGGCGTCAGCGAGTGGAGTTTGGTACGGCGGTTCCTTTCGCGGGGGGCGCAAGTTTTGGGGTTGCTGATTTTGCCTGGTGTGGTCGGTCGGGTTTCCGATCCCATGAGCGGTTATTTTATGGTCGCTCGAGGGGCGATTGCCGGTAAGTTACTCCATCCGGTGGGTTACAAAATCTTGATCGAGGTCCTCGGACGAGGCGATATCGGTCGGATTGCCGAAGTGGGGTACGTCTTCCAAGAACGCCAGGAAGGAGCCAGCAAGGTGACGTTCAAACAATATACCGACTATTTGCAACACTTGCTCCGCTTGCGTCTCGATCGGTTGCCACTGCGCCGTTTTTTGCAATTTGGACTGGTGGGTTTGAGTGGTGTTTTCGTCGATTTAGCGGTATTTTACCTGTTGCGGAGTGGCTGGCACGGAGACCTGACGGCGAGTGCGGCGATCTCTTCGGAAGTGGCAATTTTTAATAATTTTATTTGGAACGATCGTTGGACTTTTGGCGATTTGTCGCGCCAGCAACGAGGTTGGCGGCAACGATACAAGCGGTTTCTTAAGTTTAATTCTATTTGTTTGATCGGGGTAGTGGCAAATGTGGCATTGGTGAATTTGCTATATTATAAATTGGGCATGAATGAATATTGGGCAAAGCCGATCGCGATCGCGATCGTTACGTTTTGGAATTTTTGGATGAATTTAAAGTTGAGTTGGCGCGTGACGGAGATTAATAAGTAATAAGTAATAAGTAATAAGTAATAAGTAATAAGTTTCGGAGTAGGGGCGAAGCATTTGGACTGTAAATCTTAGGTTTTAGGAGGATCGATCGCCCAAATGCTTCGCCCTCCGGTAATTTGAAAACACATCCTAGGCACGGGTACGATCGGTCGGGAAAAACAATCCGTTTGAATCCGTGCCGTCACCCACCACCCGATATTTATTACACAATATACATTCGATCCCACAGTGTTAGGGGAGCCTCTAGCAATCCTATTTCAGTTTTCTGACTCCAGCTTATTTTCTATTCCTTAAACTGCGTTTTGAGCGCGGAGAATTAAATCGATTAATTGTTCCCGTTCCCACAGTTGAACGTTGTTCGCTCGCGCTAATTCTCGCGCATTTGGCGTAAACTGGCTATTCGTCGCGACGATCGCATTGTTTGCCTCATAATATCGCACGGCGGCTACCACTTCTTGCACGGCAGAATTTCCCACCTTGCCTTGATATCGTTTGGCTTGAACGACGGTTTTTCGACCGTCTTTGATTAAAATCAAATCGGCTCCAAAATCGTTAGTTTTCGGTGTCGTATTGGCAGTATATCCCAGTCGCTGGAAACACTCTGCTAAAAACTCTTCAAATTGCTCGCCACTCATGCGATCGACCCGATCGACTAAATACCCCAATTCTTGCCGCTCGAATTTGGTTTCTCGCGTGAGAATATCTTGTAAGGTTTCGAGTAAGACCGTTCCCAAGTTTTTGCGAGAACCCGGAGGAATTGCCGTTTCTCGATCGTCGGGTAAAGCAACATCTAGATCGACGGTTTCATCTTCTTTTATTTTTTGTTCTGCCTTGCGAGAAATGAGGTCGATTAGTTGCGCTTCTTCGGGGGTTATCGTGTTGTCAAAATTGGCGATCATTTGGCAGCGATCGAGCAGAGGTACGGCAAAATCGCGATCGAGGCGATCGAGTAAGGTCTGAATTTCCGGTGGGTTCTGAATTTGCGCCGAAATTTTTTCCAAAGACGCTGGACTTAAATTCGCCGCTTGCAAATCTAGCAAAATTTGCTCCCAAGTTTTCTGTGGATTTCCGGCTAAAACCATATGCGCTAAAATCCAATCCATAGCCGTTTGTTGGTCGATCGCGAATTCTACATAGCGATCGCTTTCAGTTTGCAAAACTTCTTCAAAAACTTCTAGTTTCGTATCAATTTTATTTGCATTGAGTTGTGCTTCGTAAAAACGACACGCACCATATCCCAGTGCGTAAATCAT
Source organism: Oscillatoriales cyanobacterium M59_W2019_021 (assembly GCA_015295945.1). GTDB lineage: Bacteria > Cyanobacteriota > Cyanobacteriia > Cyanobacteriales > Geitlerinemataceae > DVED01. The sequence continues at coordinate 101,317 of DVED01000049.1, forward strand.
CGCCGCACTCGCACTGGCATTAATAACCGCACCCGCCACCGGAACCGTTCCCACTAAGTTAATGCCAGCTTGAATGGCTAAATTTCCACCCGTCGATAATCCGAAAATTGCTAACGCTTCGCCTTGACGATCGATCTCTTGCAAATCCATCCCATAAGCTGCGGCAATTTGATACACCAATTCGACAGAGAGTACCGTTGTGGCTGCCAAATCAACACCGACTAATTCCAGTGCCGCACCCGGTACCAAGCTGGTTGCCAAGCCGCTTCCAGCCACTAACAAGGCTTTGGCTACCATCAACCGATGTGCAATTTCGTCGGGTTTTTCCTCGGGATATTGTTCCTGCAAGCGTCGAACTTCGGTTTCTGCTGCGACAACATCCACTGCCTTGATCGCATTTAATAAAGGAGAGATTTTTAAATTTTGAGTGAGTTTTTCTAAAATCGGATTGCGGCGAATTAAATTTAAAGTCGAACCGATTTCTTTGGGAACTTTCCCGATCGTTTTACCGACATTTGTTGCCGATTGACCGATCGTACTGCCAACTCCTCCTACGGTTCCCGCGACGGATTTGGCAACATTAGATCCGATTTCGGTTGGCACTTTGACCAAGTTTTCTCCCACCGTTCCCACCGTTTTGGCAATGGCTTCTCCGGTATGTTGCAGCGATTGACCGATGGCATTTCCGGTATTGGCAGCAGCTTCTCCTATTCCACCTACCGTATTTGATACCGATCGAACTGTCGAATCCCAAAAGTTTGAGGAAGTGGGTTCTTTGGGAGGAGAATCGATCTCGTCCGTTTGAGAGGGATCGTCAGTTGATTTCTCCTCGTCTTTTTTAGCAAATGGGTTGAGTTGATCGAACCAGTTATTCTTCATAGCTTCAACCTTGAATCGCACAGTCCTCAATCTATTATATCGTACCAATTCCGACGATGAGGATGCTCTCTGGTGCAGCTGCGTGACGGGATGCTAACTCAAACGGTGCGTTTCGTTCCTCAACACACCTTATACTAAATCCGATTGCCACAACCCCTTTATAAAAATCGACCCAATCCTTTTATTACAAGAATCCATAGCTGCTTAAAAAAGGGGGTATGAGCACCGGATTTGTATTATCTATTGAAAGGCAAGTCATTACAAATAAAGTGAAAAACGATCAACCCAAAATCTAATTTATTTCCACAATTCAGCGAGACGATCGCGCACGTCAAAAAAGGTATCGTAAGGAATATAAGACTTATTTCGATCGTCCAAATATTCACTCAAGCGACTGCGTGCGAACACCAACGGTGCGGCGATCGCCATATTTAAATCCGTGACAGAATCGCCAATGGCAACCCAATTTTCGATTTGATATTGCTCGACAACTTTTACCTTTTCTACCATCTCCGTCGAGCCTTCAAATTCGGAGTAAGGTTGCAAGAATTCGCCACGGGTATCAACATCCACCGCATGAATTCCTTTCAC
>DVED01000175.1 GCA_015295945.1 Oscillatoriales cyanobacterium M59_W2019_021
CTCTAAACGGACATCGAGGGACTGTCAGACTACTTCGGTAGCAAGACCCGGTGAAGTGTCAAGAATCACCGCGCCTTTAGGACGGTGAGTATGTCAATAATTCCCTGTTATTCAGTCCTCTAAGCGTATTAGCCTGGGGTTTAAGACAGCACAACGCGGGAGGGGAGAAGCATTTGGGCGATCGAGGATCGATCGAAGCCACCGGATCGAACCTCTCACCTACTTCAACTCTGCCTCGATACCCCAGCGGCACGACCCTGCAAATCCAGGTGGAAAACCGCGAACGCGATCTCGAGATTTACCTCAGCGTTTTAGTCATCAGCGCTAGCGGTGATATCGATATTCTCTATCCCGCCGAATGGGTTGCTCCGGAAGAAGCCGCGCGAATCGACCCAAATAATACCCTCACCGTTCCCCGACCCGACGATCGCTTTGAGTTAACGGTACAAGGCTCGTCCGGCTTCCCAGAAGTTCTGATTTTAACCAGTACAGAACCCTTACGCACTGCCTTACAAGGACTGCAAGCGATCGCCCGCAGCCGCAATGTGGCGCGGGGTGCGTTCCGCCTGAGAGACGACGAAGCGGTGGATATTTTAGGGTTTATATTAGGTGATTTAAACCAAATTTCGCGATCGCTCAGAGATGATGGGACGGTCGTCGTCCCCACCGATGCGATCGCCTACGAGACTTCAGTGATGGCAGTATTATCCGCCGTTCTCGAAGTTGGGGGTTAGGGCGAATTCGCCGTGCGATCGCTAAATTCCTTCAGGTTAAACAAGAACGGAACACCGGGAGAATCTCCACCCATCACCAAAACCTCGGGCATCTGAGCGCCACCTTCTCGCCAAGCTTCGATCGCCTCTTTTTGCAGCACCAACTCGCCCCCTTGCGCTTTCAGGGTTTCTGCTAGCAATCGCTGTGCCTCAGCGCGTCCTTTAGCGCGATTGACTTCCGCTTGGGCTTCCTGTTCGGCTTGTTGCGCCACGTAAACCGCCCGTTGCGCTTGCTGTTCGGCAATTTGCTTGTCTTCAACCGCCTTGGCGAATTCAGTCGAAAAATTCAAATCAACCACGCTGGTATCGAGGACGATAATCCCATACTTTTCTAACCGCGTACTCAGTGCCGTATCGAAATCATTTTTCAATTCCGTGCGTTGGGTAATCGACTCTTCTGCCGTGCGTCTGGCTGCTGCCACTTTAAACGATTCCTGGGTTTGGGGAGCGATAATTTTAGAGACGATATTGGCGAGCGTTCCCTGAGTGCGGCGAATTTCTACCACTCGCAGGGGGTCGAGGCGGAAGTTGATGGCAAAACGAGCGGATAAATCTTGCAAGTCGCGGGTGGAACTTTGTGCGGGAACCTCGAATTTTTGAACGGTGACGTCGTAGACGTTGACTTGGGAAATAAAGGGAGGTTTTAGGTGTATGCCTTCGAGTAAAGCGCCATCTTGGGCTTTTCCTAAAATGCTGAGGACTCCAGCTTCACCCGGATTGATGATGACAAAAGAACTGAAGCCGAGGAGAATGACAAAAGCTGCCAGGGTTCCGAGAACGAGACTTTGCCAATTCTGCTGCGGTTGTGCGCGTTTCAAATTTTCTTCTCCTTATTGCGATCGGGATTCAGGCTATTTTTAGCATAACAGTTATCGGTCATCGATCGTTTGTCCTTCCCTACTAACCACTAACCACTAACCCTCAAATTCCTTTAAATCCTACTTCTATATCCATTTCTTTTGCCGGACTGACAGGGGGTTGGGGGGCGGGTTGAGATTGTTTGCGAAAGACACCGATTTGGTTGAGAAGGATGCCAATTAAAATGACGCTGCCGCCGATATATTGAGCCGTAGTTGGAGCTTCGGATAAAATTAAATATGCGGCGACAATTCCGGCGATCGGACTAAACGAACTGGCGAGGGAAACATCGGCGGCGCCTGCCGTTTTCAGTCCGGTAAACCAACACAATTGCCCGCCAACGACGATAACCGCCCCGTAAACTAACATCCACTGCCACAGAAAGGGCGAAAATACATCGATAAAGTGAACGGGCGTATATAAAATTAGAACGACGATAAAAAAGACGATCGTCCCGATTGTCGTTCTCACGATCGAGAATAATCCCAAAGGAATTTGTTTGAGCGCGACTTTACTAATAATGGTAGAAATGGCGAGGGCGATCGCCCCAGCGGCTGCCATCAATTCCCCCCGACCGATCGTCAATCCCGCCATATCCATCATCTCGGGATTGGGTTCTTGTAGCAACACAGTTAGGGCAACTCCAACAAACGAAACGATCGCCCCGGCTATGACCCAAAAATTGACGCGATCGCCCAAAAGTAAAATCGACAGCGCTAAAATCAACGGCGGTTCGATTCGTCCGATTAAAACCACATTATTAACCGATGTTAAATCCAACGCCATAAACACTAAAGAGGGCGCTAAGGCTCCCGACAGTAGAGAAATGACCGTCAATCCCACCCAGGTTTTTCTCGGGATCGATCGCAAATTGTCGAGCGTACACTGCTGGCGATAAACCAGAAACAAAACAATTAACGCGCAAAGATTACCAACAAATAAAACATTACAAAACGAAATAGGATTTCTACCGTCGATCGGATTTTGCGCCCCGAGTTCGGTCAGTTTGCGAACCACCGAGTTCGATGCCGCAAAAATTAAAATTGCCAGCAATAAATAAGTTCGTCCGGGAATTCGTTGCAGGAATTGAGTCATATTGTAAAAGGGAGTAGGGGGAGCAGGGGAGGCAGGGGGAGCAGACAGTGACCCGTCGTCAGCCGTCAGCCGTCAGCCAAGAAGAAGGCGCTACGCTGCTGATAGCTGATAGCTGATAGCTAACAAACCCCAAACCCCAAATGACCAATGACCAATGACCAATGACCAATGACCAATTAAAGCCAATTCCCGACCAACACGAAAGCACTCCAGAAGAACGGATGAGCGTATTGGGAATCGTGGAGGAGTTGGAGTTGTGCTTGGCGGAGGGCTTCGGCTTTACTGATTCCCGGTCGATCGAGCGCTTGGTAAAATGCCACCATCAGTTCGGCAGTCGATCGATCTTGGACGCGCCATAATGATGCTAGCGTGCTGCGGGCGCCCGATCGCACGGCAATCCCCGCCAGTCCCAAAACCGCGTGGCGATCGCCCGATGCCGTCTGACAGGCGCTGAGAACCAGCAATTCGATGGGATCTCGCAGTTGGGCGTCTCGCGTAGAAATCAAGGTTTCCAGTTCCTTGGCGTTAATTTTTTCATCCCACGTTAGCACGAAAGTTTCCTCGAAAGTGGAGCCGAAATTGCCGTGGGTTGCCAGGTGAACGATGGGAAAGGGGAGGCGATCGACTTGAGTTTGGACGTTGGCTTCGGTAAACTCGCGATCGAGGAAAATTTGCCCCGGTACGATTTGTTGGATTTCCTCCAGTTCCAGTTTGACCCCCGGTAGCGCGGCAAAGCCCTGACGCGCTTCGGTCAGTCCGCCGCCGAGGAGTTGGAGTTGGCGCATCCCGAAAGTGTCCGGTGAGGGCGGATCGAGCAGTTGCAGCCCGGAATTGTTGGCAACGGCATAGGTTTCCACCAGATAGCGATCGCCGTCGTACAGGGCAGCCATGGGCAGGTTTCGCAATGCCCCATCGGCAACGAACACCAAAGTTTGGATGTGATGTTCGGCTAACTCGCTTTCTGCCGGACGCACCAACCAATCGTAAATTTGCTCGCTCAGTTGCTCCCGGATACTCTTGGGAACCACGCGGTTAAACGACTGGCGTGATCGATCGAGAATGTCGTTAATTTGGGCACTGGGCAGTTCTGTTTGGTAGTAGTACAGGGGTTGCCCCGGCAGGGAAAGAATCACCGCAACTCGATTTTCCAGGAGAATAGTATGAAAAACCGCCGCCGTGGGATCGATTTCGTCGATTTGCCGGGTTTTGACGTTTAAGCAAGCTTGCCGGAAGAAATTATCAATTTCAGCCAATTGTAGGGCTTCAAAGGTCTGGCGAGCCTGTTGGAGGTCGGTTTGCGCGGGAGGATCGCCGTTTGCCCCCGGCTGCAACAGCAATTCAAGGACTTCTCGATAAACGGGTTCGATCGACCCTTGGAATTCCACTTGCCGTTCGGGATCGATCGCCAAGTCGTTTCGCAATTTCCCCAGGGTTCTGACAGCTTCGGCATACGCCGCGATCGCCCGATCGCGGTTGCCTTGCTGCTGCCAAATGCGACCTAACTGCCACTGCCACAAATAGCCGATCTCGTGGGCTTGACTGGCTTGTGCTAGGGATAGAGCGGATTCGGTTAAGGTGCGCGCCTCTGGGAACTGTTGCGATCGCTCGTACAGTTGCCCCATCATGCCCACCGCATAGGATTCGGCTCGCGGATCGTCGAGTTGGCGGGCTTGTTGGGTTGCCTCCGCCAAAATTTCGGCAACCCTCCGGTTGTCGAGAAGGGGAAACTCGGAGGAATGCGCTTTTTGGAGGACGAGAGAATGGGCATCTTGCAGGGCAATCAGACTTTGCGCGAAATTCACCCGTGCGTCCACGGCACCGCGACTCGGGGGGAGTCGATCGATCTCGGTCTTGATCGCCCTTAGCAAGGGAACGAGGCGATCGCCCTCTCCAGCATCTGCCAACAACTTTAACTGATTGAGTCGGGCGCGAACCCGCGTTAGGGGGGCGGTTGCCGTAGCTAGGGCGCGATCGTAGTAATCCATTGCCCGCACCTGGGATGCCGAGCGGGCGAGATTGCCCAACTGCAACAGCGTCGCCGCGATCGCCTCCGGATCGTCGTCCACCCGTTGCGACACGGCTAAACTGCGATCGAGCAAGGTTTGCGCCCGCTCCCAATCGCCGGAAGCCTGCCACACCGTCCCCAAACTCCGCAATACCATGGCTTTGATCGGCGTATCGGCTTCGTCTGGCAACTGTCGATCAACCGCTTCGAGCAAGGTTTTCGCCCGTTGGTACAGTCCCAACACTTGCAACGCTTGGGCGCGATCGATTTGGCTCCCCAATACCCCTGGAGTATCGTTAGCTTGGCGGTACGTCTCTTCCGCCCGTTCCCAGGCTTCCAGTGCCGCTTCGGCATCCCCCACGGTCAGATACAAACTGCCTTGAGCGTTGAAGGTTTGCCCCAGGACGATCGATCCCGCCCGCTCGAGAGTTTCACCTTGCAACAGCACCAAACTGCGATCGATCGCATCTTGCGCTTTGTCCCACTCTCCCAACGCTTGATGCGCCCTCGCCACAAAGGTCAAACTTTGAGCCTTTTGGAGAACGTCCCCCCCAATTGCCTGTTGCCAAACCGCCACCGCTTCGGCGTAGCGTCCCGCATCGTAGAGCTGTTTGCCGCGTCCCAGGAGATCCGGCGTTTCGGCAGCGATACCCGGTTCTCGAACGGCGTCGGCGATCGCGAGCGGCAGCAACAGCACCAAGACCAACCCGATCGAACTCAAGCATTTCATCATCGTTATGTGTGGGAATTAAGAGGGTGGAGGATGCAGTTCCCCACAATTGGGGATTGACTCGCCAATCTCCGGTGTAGTCGGCATTCGAGCCACCAATTCGATCGTGCCATCGGGGTGACGTATCCAACCTTGGGCTTCGATGAGTGGGGAGGATGGAGAAGAGAGAGGTGCGGGAAAGGTTTGCGATCGCTCCGACTGAAAACTGCGCCAGTCGCGCCAGTCCGTCCATACCGTTCGACTCTGGAGAACCTGGCGGGGGTCGTCGGGCAAGCCGCCGCGTCCGATAAGAGTAAACGAACTTTTGCGCGGATTGCCGCACGGGTTTTGAGAGATGAGACGGGAAACATCGATCGCCTCGCCGCTCAATTCCACCACACCCAAAGTCGAGTCCACGTCCGGCGTATTGAGTTCGACTACCCCATTTAAAGCTGGCGTTCCCCCAGTCGCCGTAATATCGCTTTCCGCGGTGGGCAACAGCCGAAATTCCGTCCCGAAAATGCCTTGGGCTAAAATCGTCACCCGACCCCCCGCAGAAGATTCCGAATTAGCGGAAATATCGCTATTTTCCAACGCGGTCAGCGTTTGAGCGTCGATCTCAATATTACCGCCATTAGAATTCCCGGCATTGGTTTCGATGCGGCTGGCATGGCGCAACTGGAGATCCCGGACTTGCAAGTTGATATTTCCACCGTCTCCAGAACTTGTGGAGGCGTCGATGCTGCCCCCATTGTCGAGGAAGATTTCATCTGAGAGAATGTTAAGTTCGCCTGCACTGCCCGTTCCTGATGCCCGAACGGTGACGGTTGCGCCATCGCGCACGGTCAATTGATCGGCATCGATCGTCAACTCACCCGCATTGGTAGTAGCATCGCCATTGAAAAAACCCAGTACAGTCCCTGTCGAAGCTTCAATTTTACTGATAAATTGTCCGTTACTGCCCGAAACTTCCACCCGATCTGCATCAATATTGACATTTCCCGCATCCCCAGCCCCCAAAGATGCCGCCGTAATGATGCCCCCATCTCGTAGTAGTAATACGGAAGTCGAAATTGCGATATTGCCTCCCGGACTCGTACTGGTGGTTTGAGTGCCCAGAAAACTGGGCAATTTCCCCCCAAAGGTCAACTCACCCGAGACTCCCATCACTTCTACCGACTCCGTTGCCCGAATCGTTAAATTGCCGCCCGATCCTCCAGTGGTTGAAAATAAGGTTTCGCCAATAATCCCACCACTCGATAATGTAATTCCGGCTCCGTCAGAAGCGATTAATCGCTTTGTATCGATGGTAATATCCCCAGCCCTCCCAATTCCATTTGAATCTAGAGCGTTGGTGCCAATCAGGGTTTGTACGATCGTTCCAGGAAGGCTTCTGCGGACTTCGACCGATTCCGACGCCCGAATGGTTATATTGCCCGCATTGCCTGGGCTGAAGCTGACGCTGGCAAGAGCCGCACCATCGCGCACGATTAAACGCCCGGTGTCAATCTCGATATCTCCGCCCATTCCCGTACTCCCCCGTAGCGTTCCGGTATTGATGGCAGAACCGACGAGTTCCACAACGTCGGCACGGAGGGTCAGCTTGCCTGCATTGCCCGCACCGAAGGTGCTATTTCCAGCCAGGGTTCCATCGATCGAACGGAAGTTTCCAGTTTCGATGGCGATCTCTCCGGCATCTCCCATGCCAGTTGTCCCCATTACCAGAAGGATATTGGGGTCAAATGGATTGAAGGTTCCCGAGAGTAGAAAGTTAGTTAAAAATTGTTGAAAGGGAGCGAATCCTTCACCCCTTAGTTCTACTGAACCCGTTGTTTGGATATTGAGATCGCCCCCTCTGCCTTCACCTAGGGTCGCGTTGGCAATTTGCGATCCTCCGCTCACTTGCAATTGGTGGGCATGGATGTCAATTCCCCTGCCGTCCGAATTCCCCAAAGTTAAGGCGAATATTCGCGAGTTGTTGAGGGTGACGTTGCCCCCTCGGAGGTCGATTTTGCCGCCGCCGATGCCACTGGTGTTGAGGAGGCTACCGTCGGATAGGGAAATATTGCCGACATTTTCCAGGGGTATCTCGTTAAAGTTCCACCCCAAGGGAGTTGGAGCCAACTCGATGGCACTTTCCCCCGTCAAACTACCCAGGAAGATTTGCCCGTTGCTAGCGGTTAAAGTTCCCCCAACGAATTGAATCTCGCCGCCAATTAAGGCTAAAGTTTGTCCGGGTCGCACTTCTAAACCCACTCGGGAAAAATCGAGATCGGGGGGTAGGGGAAAGGAAATCTCGGGAACGGGGGAGTTGAAGGCGGAGGGAGAAGTCGATCGATTGACGATGTTGCCGGGATTTACTCCCATTTGCAAACCGATGGGAACGTTGATGGTTAATAATGGCGGGGCATTGGGTTCTGTGGCGCTGTAAACGCTGCCATTTTCAAAGACCAAACTCTCGGCGGTACTGCCGAAAAACGACCCGCCGAGATCGAGTTGGGCATTTTCTCCGAAGACGATTCCGCTGGGATTGAGGAGGAATAAATTTGCCGTGCCGTTGGCGCGAATTAACCCGTCGATGTGAGAAATTTGCCCTCCGGTGACGCGGGTGATGATGTTTTCGATATTTAAAGTATTGTCGAAATACGCCGTTTCTCCCGTGCCGATATTGAAGCGATCGAAACTATGAAACAAATTATTTCCGGCTGCCGTTCCTCCGGTAATCCGTTGAATTTGTCCTTCGCGATCGACCCTCGACGGGTTGGGTAAGGTGGTATCGGGAACGATCTGAGCTTTGGCAGCAGAAATCCCAGAGATCCAGAGTAGGAGACAAGCCCAGATGGAACTGAAGAAGGCGCGAGGCAATTGCATAGTTTGCCGATGTTGCCGGGACAACAGAAAGAGTATTCTATTTTTTATATCTTAAAGTTTGCCAAAACGACCTACGATGCTACGAGATCCAGAACATCCAGAAATTACAATAGGCGTACCTCACGAACCACTAACCCATCCCAAACCCCAAACCCCAAACCCTTCAAAAGTTAAAGTTTTGGCAGCGAGAAGAAAAAGGTGGTTCCCCAGCCAGGTTTAGATTCGACCCAAATGCGTCCGCCGTGGCTTTCGACGATTTTTTTGCAGGTTGCCAGTCCGATGCCGGTGCCGGGGTAGCGATCGCTCAGATGGAGGCGTTGAAACAATTGGAACAAGCGATCGTAATGTTGCGGATCGATGCCGATGCCGTTGTCGCGGACTCGGAACACCCATTCGCCTTCCCCCAACTCGACGGAAATGTCAATGTCTGGCGGCACGTCGGGGCGGGTAAATTTGAGGGCATTGCCGATAAGATTTTGGAACACTTGGATCAGTTGGGCGGATTTCCCCTTGATGGTGGGGAGGGGGGAAATTGCGATGCGAGCGCCCGTTTGGGAGATGGCGGCTTGTAAATTGTCGAGAGCCTCTGCCACGACGCGATCGCAGTTGACCACTTCCAGAGAGCGGGAAACATCGACTTGGGAATAGGCGAGCAAGTCTTCGATCAGTTGTTGCATCCGCTCTCCGGCTTGGACGATGCGCCAGAGGTATTTGCCGACTTCGGCTTCGGAAAGTTGGGAATATTGGAGCGAGAGGATTTTGCTAAAACCGAGGATACTTTGTAGGGGTTGTTGCAAGTCGTGGGAGACAGCATGGGCGAATTGTTCGAGATCTTTGTTCGATCGCAGCAGTTCTCGTTCCATGGCGATGCGATCGCGGATTTCTTGCTGGAGTTGGGCGTTTTGGCGTTCCAATCGCGCTTGCAAGCGGGCGATTTCCAGGTGGTGTTCGACGCGCACCACCACTTCGGATTCCTGAAACGGCTTGGTAATGTAGTCCGCACCACCGGAACTAAACCCTTTAATTTTATCGGGCGATCGATCGAGAGCGCTCAAGAAAATGACGGGAATGTGACGGGTCTGTTCGTCGGCTTTGAGTTGCTCGCACACTTGATACCCATTGAGATCGGGCATTTTAACATCTAACAAGACCAGATCGGGGGGTCGAATGCGAGCGGCAGTGAGTGCCATGCGTCCGCTTAAGGCTTGGCGCACTTCGTAACCTTGATCGGTCAAAATGGTTGATAACAGGCGCAAGTTGTCGGGTTTATCATCGACAACTAAGACACTAGCCTTAACACGAACAGATCGATCGAGGTTCATTAGGGATTCGCAATAATGTATAGAGGCAAAAAACCGCACCCTCATTTCTTCGCGTTATGTTTCCCCTATTCCATGAGGCGCGCGATCGACAAACCATTCGGGTGCTCGACAGACTGTACCTCGAGCCTGTCCATTCTAGCGGATGGGAATGCAAGTGGGTGCGAGCTACATCGGGGTTGGTTGTGATAGCGATCGCTAGCCTGCCGATTGTGCTTTTTCCAGATGCACGCTAGCTTAACTAAGGTGGGTTTTCCCGCTTTCTGCCTCGCACTCGGACTCTCAAAACCCAGGGTTCGACATTTGAGCGCTTTGGTTGGAGACTTTCGGTAATTCCATGACCCCTGAAAATAGCTATTTTGATCGCGTCAATCACAACCTCCTTCGCCTCATTCCTCCCGATGCTCGCGTCGTGGTGGAGATAGGGTGCGGCACGGGTGCGTTGGGGGAAACCTACAAGCGCATTAACCCGCACTGCACGTATATCGGCATCGAAGTAAATGCGGAAGTGGCGAAAATCGCTCAAACTCGCTTGGATCGCGCGATCTCTGCCAATGTCGAAACTGGCGATGATGCCACGTTGGGAATCGAACCGGAGAGTGTGGATTGTTTGGTGTACGGGGATGTGTTGGAACATCTGATCGATCCCTGGAAAACTCTCAAGCATCACGTTAGCTGGCTGAAACCCGACGGTCAGGTGGTGGCGTCGATTCCGAATATCGGACATTGGACGATGATTCAGGAGTTGTTGAAAGGTCAATGGCAATATCAAAATGAGGGATTGCTCGATCGCACTCACTTGCGTTTTTTCACCTTTGCTAGCATTCAAGAATTGTTTTCTTATGCGGGTTTAAAAATTCATAATAGTGCCAAGACTTTGTACGATCGCGGCGATGGTTTCGAGCAGTTCCAAAAACAAATCGCGCCGATGCTGGAAGCGATGCAATTAAATCCGGCGGAAGTTGCCGATCAAACTCGCGCGTTTCAGTATTTGGTTTGTGGAGTCAAAGCACAACTTTCCGTGCGTCCGCTGTTGGTGCAAACGTTGATGATGGCGCCGCTTGCCTGCGATCGCGTGCGGGTTTTGGAACCCGACCAATTTAGCGCAACGATTCCCGGAGTTCGCCCAGTTTCTTCGGAAAAAACCGCTGCTCTAAATATTGCCTATCCTCAAGAAGAAAAGGTCTTTATTTGGCAGCGTGCTGTGTTAACGCCACAAGCGATCGCCAAGCAAAAAAATCTGATCGATCGAGGGTATTTAGTGATTGCCGAAATGGACGACGATCCCATGCGATGGCCCATTCACGCGCAAACGAATTTCTTTACTTACCAAAGCTGTCACTGCGTACAAACTTCGACGGAACCCCTCGCTACCTTTTTACGACAGCACAATCCTTATGTTGCCGTTTTTCCCAATCAACTGGGTGCATTACCCGTGCCAAAACCTGTTAACTCCGGAGAGCAGGTAACGATCTTTTTCGGTGCGTTAAATCGGGAACAAGATTGGGAACCGCTGATGGATTCGATTAATCGAGTTGTGACAAAATATATCGATCGCGTCAAGTTTTACGTTCTCCACGATAAAAAGTTTTTTGATGCGCTGGTAACGCCTAACAAAACCTTTGAAGCGTTTTCTCCCTATCCTCGATATAAAGATATTCTATACGCTTCGGATTTAACGATTCTCCCGCTGCTTCCCACCCGATTTAATAGTATGAAATCCGACTTAAAGTTTTTAGAGTGCGCGGGACACGGGGTTGCCGTATTGGCAAGTCCGGTGGTTTACGAAAGATCGATATCCGATGGCGAAACGGGGTTAATTTATCGATCGCCAGAAGAGTTTGAAAGCAAGCTTGAAGCTTTAATTGCCAATACTAAATTGCGGCAAACTCTCGCTCAAAATGCTTACGAATGGGTCAAAAACAATCGCTTGCTTTCCCAACACTATCGCCAGAGAAAAGACTGGTATTTGGAAATGCGCGATCGCTTGCCGGAATTGAACGCAGCCTTAAAAGAACGCATTCCCGAGTTATTTGGAAATGGGTAATGGGTCATTCAGTTGGGTCTCGTGACTTTTACCCAACCTACAATTAATTTTTAGAGTCTATCGATTTTACGGGTTTTAACCTTTTTAGGTTAGCTGCTGGCAACTCGACCAGATAATAAGTTATTGTTGCTAATATCGTCGATAGAATTAACGTGACGAAAAATCGCAGGAAGTAAGCTTCGATCGGAATCTCCGAGACGAATAAGGGTTGTATTTTTGCCAAAATGGGTAAGTGCCAAATGTAAATTCCGTAGGATAAAACCCCCAAAACTTCAATCAATCGCCAGGGATTCTCTCGACACGCTTTGAGGCTTAACTGGCGGTTGCGGCGATGGGAAGTGACTGTGGCTGCGGTTTCAAAAGCATAAATAAAGAGAACCGTTGCTAATAGCGTTAAAGTGGGAGAAATCAACCCTAACAGTTCTTGATTTTGATACTTTAACCCAGCCGTAACCAAATATAATAGTAACACGATCGCCACAGCAATTTTTTTGAATCCGAACTTGGCACAGAGTCGAGATAATCGAGATGTCTGCCGTCTCCAAACGCCTAAGTTTCTCGATCGCAGTAACTTTTTATCGGAGTTCATCCAAAAATTGAGAAGGAATCCCCCCCCAAAAACATCGAGATTCATCCACAACGGAACGTAGATATAACGGACAAAAGCGATCGCGGCTTCATCCGCAGAGAAATTGGCTTGAATGCTAAACCATAAAAATACTCTCAGTAACAACGATCCGCAGGTTAAAATTAAAGCATAAAGTAAAATTTTGGGTTTATTGCGAACTCGATCGCAAAGAAAAATAAAGATAAAGGGAACTAAAAGATAAAATTGAACTTCAGTGGAAAGCGTCCACAACGCGCCGTTAAAAGCCACCGGAACGGTTTGGTCGTATGCAAACGTAACAATTCGGAAAATATATTTCCAGTTCTCGAGTTTCCAAAGATCTGTATAAACGAATAAACTAGTAGCCAAGAGGGAAAAATAATAGAGAGGAAAAACCCTTAACGCGCGATTTCGCCAAAAATTGAGAATTCCCGATCGATCGAGGGTGTAGCGTTGCGTGTAGAATGCTTTTCCCATCAAATATCCAGACAGGCAAAAGAAAATTCGGACGGCAACGCCTCCCGCACTAAACAGTATCCAACTGAAGTCGAAAGCGTGATAAACTAAGAACGATCGCGGGGGGTTGCAATGGGCAATAACTACCATCAAGCAAGCTAAACCGCGCAATGCCAGAAGTGCATCCAATCGATTTTCGGTGGGGGTTGGTGAGGAAACGATCGAATGTTGTGTCAGTTGCTTCACGAGTTTACAGCTAGATCGAGAATTGAACGATCAATCGCATTTAATGGTATAGTTTTGCTCGAACCCGATTAAAGTTTAACCCAAAACTTTTCAAATTTTACAATTAGATTGCAGCGATCGTGCAACTCATTCAAACTCTACATCGTTCCTTCGTTATGAATCGGCGAGTTCAAATTCTTGCCGAACATCTAGCAAGTCTGATTCCCGAAACCGAACCGTTAAACGGGTTAGATGTCGGGTGTGGTAGTGGCGAAGTTGCCGCCAGCATCTGCCAGTTGCGATCGCATGTTAGCATTCGCGGTATCGATGTTTTAGTTCGTCCGCAAACGCAAATTCCCGTCCAACAATTCGACGGATTTGCGATTCCCTTTCCCGATTGCCACTTTGATTTTACGATGTTAGTGGACGTTTTACACCACGCCGACGATGCCGAGAGGCTACTTGCTGAATGCGTTCGCGTTAGCCGTCAATTCGTCCTGATTAAAGATCACTACTGCAACTCCATTTGGGATGATTGGCGTTTGCGATTGATGGATTGGGTGGGAAATCGCAGTTACAGCGTTGCTTTGCCGTATAACTATCTTTCCACTTCGCAGTGGAAAACAATGTACGATAATCGAGGACTTTCACCCCAAAAAACGATCAATAAACTGCATCTATATCCCCAACCTGTTAGCCTAATTTTTGACTCAAATTTGCACTTTATCTCGCGATTAAAAATCGGATCTTGAGTGTTCTCATGAGATCGATCGATCGATTCTGGAAATGCGGAAAAATCGAACAATTATTTTGGGCAATCGCAACAGTATTTGGCTGCTTTTTTGCGATCATTACGCCACCGTTTCAAGCCGCAGATGAATATTTACATTTTTATCGCGCATTCCAGATTTCTGAAGGACAGTGGATCGCACAACAACAATCCGGAGATTGTTATGGATACAGCCGATATTTCGAGAAAGAAACCTGTTTGGGAGGGAAACTCCCGAAGAGTTTGCTAACTACCGTTCGCGAATCTTCCAGTTTAGATCTGCGATTTCATCCCGAACGAAAGCAAAATATTAACGATATTATTGCTGTTTCTAAACTTCCTTTAAATTCTCGCGATCGCATTTTTATTAAGTTTAATACAACGGGATTACACGCACCCATTCCCTATCTTCCTCAAGCGATCGGTATCGCGATCGGAAAAACCCTAAATTTATCGCCATTGATAATTTTCTATCTCGGTCGATTCTCGAATTTATCGATTTGGTTAATTCTGTCAGGACTGGCACTCAAAATAACGCCGCTTGGAAAGCTTTTATTTTTATTGTTATTACTAACTCCCATGTCGCTGTTTCAATCTTCTTCTTTGTCAGCGGATGCTTTGACCAATGGGATTGCTTTTTTATGGATCGCGATCGTTCTGCGATTGAGTCTTGATCGTTATATTTCTATTTCAGCTAAATATATTATTGGTTTATCCATTTTAGCGATTTTACTCTGTCTATCAAAGCTAGCGTACTTTCCGCTGTTATTGTTACTGTTTTTGATTCCAGTCGAGAAATTTAAATCTTTCAAAAGATACTTTTTGGCAATCGCTTTAATTGGAATAGCGAGTGCATTGTCTATGCTTATTTGGTATTCCATTGTCGATCGCATTTACGTTCCCCTGAGTGCGGGTATTTTGCCCGATCGACAAATTACATTTATCCTCGATCGTCCGCTTGAATTTATTGCTATAATTAGGCAAACTTTCTTGCAGGAAGGAATAAACTATTTACACCAATTTATCGGTGTTTTAGGTTGGATAGATACGCCATTACCTCGGTTATTTATTGTTTCTTATTTTATCGTACTCTCGATCGTTGCACTCGGAGACGATCGCCCGAGTATCGAGATTTCATCTAAGTATAAACTAGGAATAGGGACAGTTGTAGTCGTCGGAACGTTCGTCCTCAGTAGCTTAGCTTACCTTTGGAATCCGATCGGTGCTAAGATCGTTGGAGGTCTTCAAGGTCGATACTTCATTCCATTTTCGCCGTTATTTTTCCTGCTATTCTACAATTTTCATTTTCAGTTTAAGCCATCTATTTTACAAAGAATCGTATTTTTCTATCTCATCTTTTCTTGTACGCTGAGTTTAGCCGTGACGATCAAACGATATTATCTTTAAACCATGACTGACATTCGCGAATTTGACTACTTTGGAAATCGAATTTCCCAGATCGATCGATGGCGAATGCAGGCTTCCATTCGGGTTCGGCGGCAAATTTACGACTGGTTTATCGCGCAAATAGGCAGTGTTTCCGGCAAAGCAATTTTAGATCACGGTTCGACTCCAGATACCTTGAGATGCGATAGTAATTGCTTCATTCGCTGGTGCTTAGAAGATGGTGCAAAAGTGTATGCAACTTCCCCCGAAGATATTACCGGATTGACTCAATCTTTTCCCAATTTAGCGATCGTTCCCTATCCCCCCGATCCGCAATTTCTACCCCCCATCGACTATGCCATCTCGTCAGCCGTCATCGAACACGTCGGATCTGAAGCTCGACAAGTCGAATACGTCCAAAATCTGCTACACTTAGCCAGAGGTGTTTTGTTAACCACTCCCAATCGCGCTCACTGGTTAGATTTTCATACAAAACTTCCCCTGCTACATTGGTTGCCGCGAAATCGACATCGGCAAATTTTAAATGTTTTAGGTATGAAGTTTTGGGCAAAAGAAGAAAATCTGCGGCTGTTATCTCACAACGATATTGCTGCGATCGTGTGGAGTGCGGAGTGCGAATTTCAAAATGGGGTTACGGTTGATTGGTATCAACCGAAATTTTTGGGGATGGTGTCTAATTTAGTTGCATTCATTCAAGTGAAATGAACGTTATTCCAACTGATATTCCAGACGTTAAGCTCGTCGAGCCTAAAGTTTTTGGTGACGATCGCGGCTTCTTTTTCGAGAGTTTCAACCAGAAAGTATTTGCCGAAAAAACAGGCGTCACGGCTGACTTCGTTCAAGACAATCATTCAAAATCCGTTCGAGGAGTTTTGCGGGGATTGCATTACCAAATTCAGCAACCCCAAGGTAAACTCGTTCGGGTTTGTGCGGGCGAAGTTTTTGATGTCGCCGTCGATATCCGTAAAAATTCCCCCTATTTTGGCAAATGGGTTGGTTATTTATTGAGTGCAGAAAACAAACGCCAGCTTTGGGTTCCTCCTGGATTTGCTCACGGTTTTGTAGTTCTCTCTGAAGTAGCAGAATTTTTGTATAAAACCACCGATTACTATGCCCCGCAATACGAACGATCGATCCTGTGGAACGATCCGGACATCGGCATCGATTGGCATCTCAATGGCATTGAAGTGAAATTATCGGCGAAAGATAAAGAGGGTCAGTTACTCAAAGATGCCGACATCTTTGAAAGTTGAAATTGCACTGAGCTATCAGCCGTCAGCCGTCTATTTTTCCCGATCGGGAAAAATAGCCGATCTTCAATCTTCGATTGTTTGTCAACAGAGATCGTCTCTCAGCCTTGCGAGAACCGCTAGCAGGTGTCAGAGATCTTTGTTGTTTCAACTCGCTCGATCGTTACCGCGAGATTGTTGAGTGAATCTGTGTCGAGTAGCCGATGGTGGATGGCTGATACCGGAACGATCGAACGGCTAACAACTAACCACTAACAACTAACCACTAACCCCCAACTTCATGACTCGTACTTTAATTACCGGTATTAACGGACAACTCGGACAAGAATTGCAGCGCGTTTTGTCTTCAGTTGCTAATTTAGAACTCATCGGTGTCGGGCGAGATCGAATGGATTTGAGCCAACCCAGCACTATTCGATCGATCGTTGCCGAAATCCAACCCGAAATTATCATCAACTCCGGCGCTTATACTGCCGTAGACAAAGCCGAAAGCGAACCGGAACTCGCCCACGCTATCAACGGTATCGCCCCCGGCATCCTCGCCGAAGAAGCCCAAAAACTGGACGCTACCTTAATTCACGTTTCCACCGACTACGTTTTCGACGGGACGCAAAGCCATCCCTACCAAGAAACCGATCCCACTCATCCCATCGGCATCTACGGCGCGTCCAAACTCGCCGGAGAGCAAGCTATCCAAGCCACCAACGCCCGCGCCATTATCCTGAGAACGGCGTGGGTGTACGGCGTTGGCGGCACGGGGAACTTTGTCAAAACCATGCTGCGGTTGGGGGCAGACCGACCGGAATTGCGCGTCGTCGCCGACCAAATTGGCTCTCCCACTTGGACGGGAGATATTGCCAACGCCATCGCCGGACTGATTGCCCAACACCGCGATTTATCGGGGATTTACCACTTTACTAATAGTGGGGTCGCCAGTTGGTACGATTTTGCCGTCGCCATTTTTGAAGAAGCGGCGCAGTTGGGATTCCCGCTGAAGATCGATCGCGTCGTTCCCATTACCACCCCGGAATATCCCACTCCAGCGAAACGTCCGGCATACTCCGTACTAGCGGGTCAAAAAATCGCTTCGGTTTTGGAATCTCCAGCACCCCACTGGCGGTATAGCTTGCGGAAAATGCTTGCCGAACTTAAGGGGTAATGGGTAATAAACATCTCCAGAAATGAATGAAGACCCCTCTCCAAACCTCTCCCCAACCTGGAGAGAGGCTTATTTACCCCCATTCCTACCCCTTCGGGGAAGCCAGCTACGTAGGGAAGGGGAGGCAGGGGAAGCAGGGGGAGCAGGGGGAGCAAAACCCTTAAGGGAGCCTCGATTAATTCAAAATTATTGAGAAACAGGCTCTACTATCGAGAATAGTCAACGAAATTTCAAGGGTTTCAGCCGTTGGGTTACGGGCCAGAATCAATTTTTCGAGGTTCCCTTAATTTTTCGTTGACACTTGAC
>DVED01000011.1 GCA_015295945.1 Oscillatoriales cyanobacterium M59_W2019_021
GCCAAACTTTTACTGCCAACAAAAGAACGAGAAAAATTGGAAACTTCTGCAAACTTAGGAACGTAAATTCCTAAATCCGGATCGATAAAATCAGCTTCTGGTGTTCTGCCATCGATATCGTAGCCAATGCCGGGAATAAAGGCAGAAAAAGCACTTAAGTTAGTTTGCGATGGCGGATCGAGTGCGACGATCGCATTGACCCCAATTCCATTTCCTGAAAAGATATTGCCGTCATCATCGGTAAATCCATCTTTATAAACCCGTGCGATTTCATTACTCAGCAACGACCCGAGACTGTGACCGATAAGATTGAGATTCGTTGCCGCAGACTGAACGTCGAGACCAAAAAATTCTAATGCTTTAACGGTAAATTCTGCTACGGGTCGAATCCATTTCGCTGCCGTATAATTACCCAAGCGAAATAAAGCATTGGTATTGCTATCTTCTTGGTTTAATTTCCCACCTGCTGCCGCTTGTCTCCAGTCCAACAGTAAGACCGTATCGTTAGAATTGGCATTGGCTAAAGCTTCGGCAATATCGGTAAAATCGCCAGGATTTCCCATCGCAGGATCGGTATCGCTGCGATGGTCCGGATTGTCGTTCCATCCGTGAGAAATGACCCACACTTTTCCCGATTCGGCAGGATTTGGCGTTGGCGAAATAACCGTCGGCGGTACGGAAAAGAGTTTGATTTCCCGTTGGTTAATTCGATCGAAATTGATACCTAAATCGGTGGGTAAAACGCCATATGGAAATTCCGGCGGTTGACCTCCGGTTCGACTTACACCTTGTCTTAATTTTTCATCGGTTTCAGCATCGACAAAGTTAGCCGTAATTCGTTGAGATCGAGATTGTTGGGATTGCAAATTAAACTGAACCGATCCTAAATTCGGAAACTGAATATTTAACGCATCGTTTCTTCCCCTGCCTTGTAGGCTAACATCGAATTCATAAACTTGTCCGGTTTGTATGTTGTCGAATTGGGAGGGACGAATGTCTCGAACGTAGCCAAAATCATCGCTGGTTACGATGGGTGATATCTCTGTAGGAACGATCAAATTTGCTGAAATACTAACGGTAACTTGGCGACTTTCAACTTGACCGGAGAATAATTCTAAATTGAGAAAACCGGGAGAAACGGGTGCGATCGATCCGTTAGCGAGAATGACCGGAGATCCCGATCGCGGTTCGGTACGACCGTATAAAATATAATGTTCGTACGCACTATCCAATCGATCGCGATCGAGTGCTTTATCTACATCAGAATTTTGCTCTAAATAAAGACGACTATTAAACTGAGGAATGGGATTACGTCCTTCAAATTGACCGAATTGAAGATAGTGTGCGATCGCGCTTTTAACCGTTCCCCTGGAAATTTCTCCCGCTACATCTTGATTTCGGTTTAAATAAAATTGGGTATTAAAAAAAACGCTGGGATCTCGTCCTTCAAATTGACCGAATTCTTGAAAATGTTGAAGTGCGTTCGTTCTCCGGTTTTCAACAGCAGCCGCTACATCGGGATTATTGGCTAAATAAAATTCAGCATCGAAGAGATCGTTCGTATTGAGAGACATTCCGTTTCTTCCTCAGATGATGGCAGAACTACCAAGAAAATAGTTTTGTCGTTGTTTTGCTAGACTCGCGCACGCGGTTGACAATTGGCTGATTTGTTCCTTCTTGATTTTCTTGAATTTCCGTTCTCTTCAAATCGTGAGTTGCCAAATAGATCCAATTGAGATGTGTTCGTTTCTGCGGTATTTTCGCTCGAAAGTCACTCTCCCAGGTTCCAGCATACTATAAAATTCGATCGAACGATCGCAACCTCAAAACTTCAAAACCCACTAGAATGGTAGACGATACTCTATTCAATTCACTTCAATTGTTCTGTGACCGCTTTGCTTTCTCGACAACTCGGTACGTTTTCTTTGGCTGCATTACTCGTCGGCGCCAACTACGGTTTGGGTTTTATTCTCGGCACGGCTGAAAAGGCACTCACGCAAGGTGTTGCTGGCAGCTTATACGCCGTTTCTACGGGGTTGGGACTGTTCGTCCTCGCTGGATTTGCGCGGTTTTACTGGACTCAACAAGAACCGATTTGGACGTTACTCGGTCGCCGCTACGGCAATGCCATTAAATTATTCGTCGGTTTGATGTCTTGGTCGTGGATGCTCGGCGTCGTTGCCGCGCAAATTTTGGGGGGTGCGTTTATTCTCAAATGCTTGGGATTGCCGCTGCTTGCCAGTCTCATCAGTATGGCAATTTTATTTGCCGTTCTCGCATTGTTATCGGTGGAAAAAGTCGGACATATTTTTAAAACGCTGTTGGCGATTAATTCCATCGTGATTTTATATTCTCTGGTGCGTTTGGGAGGTATTTCGGATTATATTCGCGCTCCCCTCCACTTTTTACCCGCACTCGAATCGATCGCGATTCCCCAACAAGTAGGAACGGTATTGACGACCATTTTACTCATTCCCATCGGGATGCAATTTCAATTTTTTCTCGTTCAAAGTCAAACCATTCAAAAGGCTTATCGAGCTTGCTTAATTGGTGGAATTATCTTAATCTTGTTAGCCTTCGTTCCCTCAGAAGTGGCGATCGCCGCTCGCAATTCTGGCATCTTACCCGCAGAAATTGTCGGCAAAGAAGTCATTCCCTATGTAGTCTCATGGTTGGGGGGCGGACTACACGCGCCTTTTGGAATTTTTCTGATGTTATTTCTATTATGTTCGGCATTGGGATCGGGCAGTGGATTATTGCGATCGATGAATAAGACGTTGTTCGAGTTAGAGTTATTTCCCAAAACCGATCGCCTGCGAGCTATTCTCGCTTTTTCTAACGTTATCTTAGCCCTAGCGATCGCCTCTCGAGGCGGCTCGATTATCGGCTTGATGGTCTCATTTTACGCCCTCTACGTTTCCTCCGTTTGGATACCCTTTCTCGCCTACTTACTCGATCACAACGGACAATTTAGATTTTCTCCAACCAGCATCCAGCTTGCCCTCATTGGTGGCAGCGGTTCGGCGATTACCGTCCTCATGACTACCTCGATCGTTCCCAACTCCATCCTGTGGGGCAGCCAACAACTCAGCATTCTAGTTATCGGTTTTAGTTGCTCCGCTCTCGGCTTTTTATTAGGGTACGTTTTCGATCGCAAGGAGTTCAGAAGTGCAGAAGTTACGGGAATTTTGAAGGCAGAAGGCAGAGGGCAGAAGGCAGAAGGATAGAAACTCGAGGGAGTTGCTGGCTACAAACCCCAAAACTCAAAACCCAAATAACCATTTCGCTCTCATCAGCCACTAGACTAGAATTCAGCTAGTCGTGTCGTCAGTTAAGGGAGGCAGCATTGGTCGAAACAAATCCATCTACCTTACAACCCACCCCTTCAGCGCGTCGAGAACTGAGGGACTTGGTGCGCTCTCAGCTTCAGATGCTGTTGGAGATGAAAAATTACGAAGGTGCCAAAGCGCTGCTCGTTCCCGTCCAACCTGCCGACATTGCCGAGGCGATCGAAGGATTGCCCGAACCCTTGTATGCTATAGCCTTCCGCCTCCTTTCCAAAGACGAAGCCGCCGAAGTTTACGAACACCTCGACCCCAGCGTCCAGCAATCCCTAGTCGAAAAATTCGCCCGACAAGACGTACTCGATATCGTCGAGCGCATGTCTCCCGACGATCGCGCTAGATTGTTCGACGAACTGCCTGCCAAGGTGGTGCGGCGCTTGCTCAAACAACTGAGTCCTTCCGAACGCCAAGCTACCAATTTGCTGTTAGGGTACGATCCCGACACCGCCGGACGGGTGATGACCCCCCAGTACATCTCCCTGAAAGAACACTATACGGTGGCGCAAGCCCTCGATCACATCCGCAGCTTAGCCCACGTTACCGAAACGGTGTATTCCCTCTACGTCACCGATTCCGCGCGGCGGCTGACCGGGATTCTCTCCCTGCGAGATTTGGTGGTTGCCCAACCGGAGGATACCATCGGCGAGATTATGACCCGCGACGTAGTATTCGTCCACACCAGCACCGACCAAGAAGAAGTGGCGCGGACGATTCAGCGTTACGACTTCCTGGCGATACCCGTGGTCGATCGCGAACAGCGCCTGGTAGGAATCGTTACCGTAGACGACGTAATCGATATTTTGGAACGGGAAACCACCGAAGATATTTACGCTTTAGGCGGGTTGCAATCGGACGGCGACAACTACTTTCAAACCAACTTATTTAAAGTCGCGCGCCAGCGGGTGGTGTGGTTGCTCGTTCTTCTGTTTACCAACACCCTCACCAGCGGGGTGATTCGCGCTAACCAAGGCATCCTCGAGCAGGTGGTTTCCTTGGCAATGTTCATTCCACTGTTAATCGGGACGGGGGGAAATGTCGGCGCTCAATCTTCGACGGTAGTGATTCGGGGATTGAATATGGATAAAATCCGCACGGGGGGTGCGGCGCGGGTGATTCGGCGAGAGGCAATCGCTGGAGCCTTGCTGGGGACGATGTTAGCCACCATTGTCACCGTCGGTGCGTACTTTCTCCAAGGCAATTGGGTGGTTTCGATCGCCGTCGGCGTCAGCCTGATTTGCATCTCGGTTTTAGCCTCGGTTGCGGGTTCGGCACTGCCGTTTCTCTTCCAATCTTTAGGCTTCGATCCGGCATTGATGTCCGCGCCATTTATTACCACTGCCGTGGATGTTTTGGGTGTCTTAATTTACTTTAACGTTGCTCGATTGATTTTACAGCAACAGTTATAAATGGTCATTGGTCATTGGTTATTTGAGGTTTGGGGTTTGTCATTTAGAATTTGCGCTTTGGCGCTTTCGCATGGACTACCCTCTGAGATCTGCCACCCGATCTCTGACCTCTGACATCCGAGATCTGACATCTGCCCAGTCAATGGCTTGCCAATTGTTTCAACCAATTAAACTTAGCTTGCACCAACTCTAAATCGATGTTGCCTGTCGAATTTGCCGCCTGTTCGCGCGATTCTAAGGCATCTAACTCCACATCGTAACCCAAACGCAAGACCGTTCCCCGCATCCGATCGGACAAACACCGAGAAATCCCGCGATAAAATCGAGCGGCAAATCCCATATCTTTTTCCAGTTTGGCAGTCAGGGGCAAGCGAGGAATTTCGAGAACTACAGATTCCTCGATCGCTTTCACCGTCGCTAAGGGTAACTGAGTATCGATCAAGGAAATTTCGCCCACCACCTCCCCGCTGGAAAGACGGGCGAGTTCCTTGCCATTCAAAGCTTCGATCGTCACGCTGAGAGTCCCGCTTAAAATCATATAAAAAGCATTAATTTGTTGATTCTCGTAAATTAACTTGTCTCCGGGCAAAAGTTCGTGCTTTTTGCCAACCGAAATCATCCAATTTAAATCATCGTTATTCAGTTCGCTTAAAATTAAATATGCTTTTTTCATCTCAATTTTGCTCTTTCTAGAGGAACAACATCTACAAACACCCAACTTTGGCGACCGATCGCCAGCCGTTTCTAGCAAAATCCTGCGAGCATCCACGTTGCGAGACCCGACCGCTCGAGACCGAGTGACGATCGAAGAAACAAAGTTGGGAGCGATGCAAATCCCCGGATGGCAAAGGTTGAAAAACGGCAGATTCTCAGTTACCCGTTGGCTTTCTCGACTAATTTCAAAAACTCATCCAAAGGAGAGACTTGGAAAATCAACATCGGATTCTGTCCGCGAAAAAGTTGGGGCGAAAATTGAATCTGTCCGACAATGGCAGTTGTCCCCACGAACGAGTCGGGAGAAATTAACTCTTTGAGGCGATTTTCCCGATATCGAGGTGCGAGATAGGTAATGCTGCAATCGGCAAGATTGCTGAGCGATCCCATCAAGCCGTTGAAAAAAATATTCCCCACTTCCGTCAGCGTTTTGATGTGGGTAGTCTGATGATCGATCTGGCGGCGTCGCGGATCGGCAATGGTGTCGACTAATGCCGCTGCTGTCTCTTCGGGAAACAGGATCTGCGTCAACCCGTCAAATTCGCCGCTGTAGGACAACTCGATCGCCCCCACCTTCCCCCGACCCACGCCAGCCACGACCGCCACTTGTAACTGCTGGAGCGGCAGAATTTGAATGGGTGACATCTTCACAGACATCGGCGCATCGGTCAAGTAGCTCAACAAAGCATTCGCTCGTCCGATCCCATTGTCGAACAAGGCTTGCAGTGCCTGAAATTGCTCGGGTGTTAAATTGCTCACGATCGAAAACAGCAGTGGGGGAAATAATTGGGCAAATCGGAGGGGCGATGGCGTTCGCCCACTCTCTTCATTATTAACACGATCGCCACCAACCGCCGATCGATGTTATAGCTGTGAGCAGTTAGCTATCCGCTATTAGCTTTTAGCCTCCAGTTCTAGAAGAACTTCAGGGTCTAGGCTTCCGGGTTTTAGGAAATTCGGCAAAATGGAGTCACCTGAGAGACCCCTGCCATAGATTGATGATTTTAGACTGACTCCGCACGGGGCGTGCGGAGCTTGAGGCTTTTCGATTGATTCCTTCGGGAAAGACGGGTATTGTCTCAAAAACCATCCCCAATCTAAAATCTACAATTTGCGGTCAATCTCCAAAGTGCCGGACGATCGCCTCAGCAAACTCCGAACACTTCAGCGGCGGATCGACAGGGGGTTCCATCAACCGTGCCAAATCGTAAGTGACTTCGCGGTTAGAAATCGCCGCTCCGATCCCTTTGGTAATCAAATCGGCAGCTTCTTGCCACCCCATGTATTCCAACATCATCACCCCCGATAAAATCACCGAACCGGGGTTGATGCGATCGAGTCCCGCGTGTTTGGGCGCCGTGCCGTGGGTTGCCTCGAAAATGGCGCAGTTGTCGCCGATATTCGCCCCCGGTCCCATGCCCAAACCCCCGACGATCGCCGCTGCCGCATCGGAGAGGTAATCGCCGTTGAGGTTCATGGTTGCCAGAATCGAATATTCTCCGGGTCGGGTTTGGATCTGCTGGAAGATACTATCGGCAATGCGATCGTTGACCATCACCTTCTCTTTCCACTGACCGTTACCGTGGGAATCCCAAATGGCGGCGAGGGTTTCTTCCACCTCGCAACAAATAACCGCTTGTTTGTCGGGGGTGAGGGAATCGTACCCCGGATCGATTTTCCGAGCATTCTCCTCCGTGGAAATGTCCGGATTTCGTTCTTTGTTGCTCAAAATCCAAGACTCCCGTTCGGTGACGCATTCGGCGCGAAACTCCGTGGTGGCCAACTCGTAGCCCCAATTGCGAAACGCCCCTTCGGTGTACTTCATAATATTGCCCTTATGCACCAGGGTCACCTGTTGCTTGTGGGGGGGCAAGCGCAAAGCATGCTGGATCGCACGGCGAACCAAGCGTTGCGATCCCGTTTTACTGATGGGTTTAATGCCAATGCCCGCATCCAGGGGAATTTGCTTTTTCCCGTGTTCTGGGGTAGCGGGGATCAAGTCGGTATTGAGCAAATGAATCAGGCGATCGCCAATTTCGCTCCCTTGCGCCCACTCGATCCCCAGATAAATATCTTCCGTATTTTCTCGATAGACGATGACATCTAACAATTCGGGGTTTTTATGGGGAGATGGAGTTCCGGCGTAGTACCGACAGGGGCGAACGCAGGCGTAGAGATCGTAGATTTGGCGCAAGGCAACATTGAGCGAGCGAATGCCGCCGCCCACGGGAGTCGTCAGCGGACCTTTGATCGCGATACCATATTCAGTAATGGCTTTCAGGGTGTCTTCCGGAAGATACTGGTATGTGCCGTACAGTTGACAAGCCTCGTCGCCAGCGTAGATTTTCAACCAGCTAATTTTCCGCCGATCTCCGTAAGCCGCACTCACGGCTGCATCTATTACCTTTTGGGTCGCCGGCCAAATGTCAACTCCCGTACCGTCCCCTCGAATGAAGGGAATGATGGGATTGTCAGGAACGATCGGTTTGCCCTCGCTGAAGGTAATCCGATCGCCCGTTTGAGGAGGCGTAATTTTTTCGTACATCTCGTTGGGTGGTTTGGAAAATCACACCCGTTCATGATATGGCTTGTTGGGAACGCACAGATCTCCGCGCGGGAAAAAGTTTGTTCGGTTGGTTTTGTCAACCGCCGTGTCACCTACACGGCAAGTTCGCGGAAACTGTGGCATTCTGGACAATAAACATCGATCGGCGAGATGGGAATCATAGAGATAGAGATGCACGATCTGATGACATCGGATCGAACTCACAGAGGGTCTGGTCAGGAACAGTTGCTGATCGATGCTGGGATACAACTGACCGCGTGCCGATCGGATCGGGACGGTCGAACATCAGGGTAGATATGGATAGACCGTTACTCGTAACCTATTGTCAACATGGGAGATTTGCGTCCATGTATTCGGGAGTCTTCAAAGGGTTTTTGCGATGAAAAGGATTCTTATCGTTGACGACGATAAAACATTCCGAATGACCTTAACGCGCTATCTGGACAAAGAGGGATACAGCGTCAAAGCCGTCAACTCGGGGACGGAAGCACTAACGGCATTCGAGTCGGAACCCCCAGATCTAGTGGTTTCGGATATTATGATGCCCGAAATGGACGGGTTCGAGTTCTGTCGCCGCTTGCGTGCCACCAGTTCCGGTCAACTCGTCCCGTTTATTTTCTTGTCCAGTTTGGGGGAACTCGACAGTCGCATCGAAGGACATACCATCGGTGCCGACGACTATTTGATCAAACCCTTCGAGCCGCGAGAGTTGGTTGCCAAAATCGAATCGCAATTGGAGCGATCTCGCCGCATTTCTTCGGAAATCCTGCGCTTGCTCGGGCGAGTCACCAGTCCCGATAATATCCCGATTACCTCCCCTTTCATCCCCCTCAAAGCCGAACCGGTCTTTGCCTCCTCCCGCCAGCCTTCAGAGGAGCAAGACGAAACCCCTGAAACATCGTTAGACGCCCTCCCCTTGACCCCAGCCGAAGTGCGCGTCTTTTGGGAAGTCATTCAGGGTTTTACCAACAAGCAAATCGCCAATCGCTTGTTCGTCAGTCCCCGCACCGTGCAAACCCACCTCAGTCACATTCTCACCAAGCTCAACCTGGAAAACCGCGCCCAACTCATTCGGTTTGCCTTTGAAAAGGGCTACCAGCCTCCGGCGGAAGAATAGGTTATCAGTTTTGAGCAGGGGAAGCTGTCTTGAGCCGGGGAAGCCGGGGAAGCAGGGGAAGCTGTCTTGAGCAGGGGGAGCAAAGCGACTAACCACTAACCACTAACCACTAACAAACCCCAAACCCCAAACCCCCAACCCCAAATAACCAATAACCAATAACCCATGTACCGATCGGTCGTTGTAGGATTGAATAGCGGGAGTTCGGGAGAAAGTAGAGCGATTCGCACGCTCTCAAGATTCTGAACTTCTGTAGGTGAGAAGAGTGCGAAGCACTGACTCCTGAACTTCTGTAGGCGTTTCGCTGCGCGACATGAAAGGCGTAGCCGCTCTGTTGGCGCAGCCAGCACGCAGCGCTTACTCCTGAACTCCTTTCAAGAACCCACGGCAACCTCTACCGAACACCGACCTCTCTAAGACTTATGACGGATTCAACGACAACACGCGTCGTTTCCCTGGCATCGGAACGCAATATCGACTACAGTTTCCTGCAAAGCGCTCTCGAAGCCCAAGACTTCCAAACTGCCGATCTCCTTACCCGAGAACTGCTCTGTCAACTGGCAGGAGACGCGGCGATCGCCCGCAAATGGGTCTATTTTACCGAAATCGATCGGATTCCCACCACCGATTTACAAACCATCGATCGGCTATGGTTAACTTACTCGGACAACAAGTTCGGCTTCTCCGTCCAGCGTCAAATTTGGTTGGGAAAAGGCAAAAACTGGGATAAATTGTGGGTCGAACTCGGCTGGAAAACCAACAACAATTGGACGCGCTATCCCCATGAATTCACCTGGGATTCGAGCGCTCCTAAGGGGCATCTCCCCCTATCCAACCAGTTACGAGGGGTGCGAGTCCTTGCTGCCATCTTCGCCCATCCCGCGTGGGGATAATCGTTAAAACACGAAGAATCGAAAAAAACAACATAAAATATTGTTAATTCTGGAAGTCGGGGCAAGGCAGTGCTTTGCCTTTGCCACTGTTACTCCCAAACAGGCGACTGCCCCCACTGTTTTGTCCACTGCCCGAATCATTTTCTGCCTCGCATCTCATGACCCTTACCGATCGAGAACAGCAACGCTTACAGGCTTTAGCCGAGTCGGGCTTGCTCGAAAAAGACAACGTTCCCGTGTTCAACGAAGCCGCCCAGCTCGTTGCCAATTTTTTGGAAATTCCCATTTGTATCGCCAGCGTTATGGATCGGGACTGGCAGTGGATTAAAGCAGAAGTCGGGTGGTCGGATTTAGAACAAATCCAATCCCTTTCTACCGTCCGCCAAATCAAACGCAGTGAGTGCTTTTGCGCTTATGCGATCGAGAACGAGCAAGTCCTCGCCATTCGCGATACCACCACTCATCCCATCTTTGCCCATCGCTTATTTGTCGGACACTACGGCATTCGCGCCTATCTAGGCGTTCCCTTGATCTCGTCGAACGGGTATTGTTTGGGGACGATTGCCGTGATGGATCTCGCCCCACGGGAGTTCCGCCCCAAAGAAATCGAATTCGTGGAACTGACCGCTCGCTGGTGCATGGCAGAACTCGAGCGCTTCCAACCGATAGGCTCTACCCTCCCACCCCCCAAACGCACCGAACCCGCTCCCCTACCGCTCCCTCTTCCCAGCAGTTTGCCCGCTACGGGATTCTCGATCGAACGACTCAAGGTGGAGTTGATCGCCCAGTTGATGCAAGAACTGCGTACGCCGCTGACCTCGGTGATGGGGATGACCAGCGTTCTCAGCCGGGAAATTTACGGACCGCTGCGGCGCAAGCAAAAAGAATATCTGAAAATCATTCACGATAGCGGTCAGTATTTGCTGTCGCTGGTAGAAGAGATTTTGGCACTGCGAGAACTGCCCAGCGGAGGTGCACCCCTATCTCTAACCTCGGTAGACGTAGAAATGCTCTGCCAGCAAGTTCTCAAGACCTTAGAACCCGTTGCTAACCGTCGAGAACAGCAAATTCACGTCACCGTCGAACCCGTTCACCGGATTTGGCTGTTAGATAAGGGTAAAGTTCAGCAATTGCTTTACCATCTGATGTTTCGCGTCATTCAGGTGGCAGAAGGGGGATGCGTCATTCGCGTGCACGTCTCGCGCAAGGGAGACAATCTCAATATCGGCATCTGGGTTTCCCATCCGTGGTTGGGGGATAACTTGCCGGAAACGGAGTTGGAAGCTTGCGGGATTGCCATGGGGAGTACGAGTCTCTCCGCCGATACCGACCCCGACGATAGTAGCGGTTTTCCGGAGGAAGCGTCCAGTATCGATGTTTGGGAGCGCGTCAAAGACTCGGCGATCGATCGCTCTCGAGAACGCTTGGGTCTCTTGCTTAGCTGTCAACTCGCCCAAATGCACAGCGGCAAGATTTCCATCCAAGGCGGACCGCGATCGGGATATCGTTATGTCATCAGTTTGCCAGAAAAGCGGTAAAGTTTGTTAGGGGTTCGGGGTTTGGGGTTTGGGGTTTGTTAGTGGTTAGTGGTTAGTGGTTAGTTGTTATTGGGGAGTTGCTAGTTGCATTCACGGTCTCCGTGTCCCCGTGTCCCCGTGTCTCCGTGTCTCC